>CAZMEH010000684.1:0-1570 GCA_964564885.1 uncultured Saprospiraceae bacterium
TTCCGAAAAACAGAACTAGAATTTTACCATACCTATAAAGACGGAAAACGTCAATATGATGCTTTTTTGAATGATTATGCTTATTTAATTGAAGCATTATTGACCGTTCATTCCATCACTTTCAAAGATGAATATTTACGACTAGCAGGCGATTTGACCGCTTATGTGGTGGAACATTTTTATGATAATGACAATCAATTGTTTTACTTTACAAGTGCGAAACAAAAAGACATTATCCTGCGTCGAAAAGAATTATATGATAATTCAATCCCATCAGGTAACTCGACGATGGTGCATAATTTGCAACGTGTCGGCATCTTACTAGACAAAGAAAACTATCGTCAGTTAGCACAAGATATGCTGTCAACTATCGTTGAATCTATAGAGAAATATCCGACGTCGTTTGCTCGCTGGGCAAGTGCAACGATGAATTTAGTTTACCCAATTAAAGAGGTTGCGGTGCTAGGTTCGGAAGCGTTAGACTTTGCAAAAACAATAAATTCGTGGTTTGTTCCTAATATGGTCATCATGGCGACGAAAGAAAACAAGCCTGATTTTCCACTTTTAGCAGAGAAAAACGTTTTACAAAAGACGAAGATTTATGTTTGTCAAAACTATGCTTGTCAATTGCCCGTTGAAACATTAGCGCAAACAAAAGAATTATTAAGATAAGTCACATTGATTTATTTTTAATATCTTTAAGATAAGGTACAGAAGTGTACAGGTTGCTTTAGCTGCCTTCATGAAACATCAGCACAATTTTAGGCAGCTAAAGCAGCCCATACATTTAGTTAATAAAATCCTATGAAAAAAATATATTTAATAACCTTGATAGCTTCGATAGTGTTTTTCAGCTCTGCTGTAAACGCTCAACAAGCGGCACAATATAGTTTATTCAATTTCAACATTCATCATTTCAATCCTGCCTATGCTGGCTTGGATAATTCGGTGAGTGCCACAGGCGTATTTCGCCGTCAATGGTCTGGTTTAGAAGGTGCGCCTTTGACACAGGCTATTAATGTGCATTCTCCTGTTCGATTTTTGAGTAGTGCTTTTGGTTTGAAATTAGAAAACGACGCTTTAGGCGCAGAAAATAATATAACCGCAGAAGCAAGTTATGCGTATCAAACTCAAATCTCTAAAGGAAATTGGCTTTCATTTGGTATCAGCGGAGGTATTTTGCAAAAATCAATTGACGGAACAATTTTGAGACCGCCAAACCTTGACGAGCCAGATGATTTGATTCCATTGGGTTTAGCAACGGCGATTACGCCAACAGCAAACGCAGGTATTTTCTTTAAAAATGATTATATCAAAGCAGGAGTTTCTGCAAATAATATTTTAGAAAGTACACTTCCATTTACTTATACCGCAGCAGCAGGTGTTCAATTGAAAAGAAATTATACGGCTTTGCTTTCTTATAAATATGAGTTTGGTAGCCAAATGGCAATCGAGCCAGCAATTTTAGTAAAATCAGATTTTACGGAAACGCAAGTAGATTTTTCAGCGATTCTATATTATGGAGAACGTATTTTTGGCGGAGCATCATTTAGAGGTTTTAATGCAAATT
>CAZMEH010000685.1:0-2699 GCA_964564885.1 uncultured Saprospiraceae bacterium
GATTTATGGAGAACAGCATCCATACGGATATAACAGCGAGCCGAAGCACTTTCAAGAACTCGAACGAGGTGATTTAGTAAAACATTACGAAAAAAACTACGTATCTGATAACTGTCTGATTATGGTAAGTGGGAAAACTCAAAAAAATACTATTCCATTATTGAATAAATATCTTGGAGATAGTATTAGAAGAGGTTTTTCTACTAAAAAGGACTTCGTTATAAATCCAGCAAAAAATCTTAATTGGTCTTTTCAAAAAGAGGATTCTTTACAATCTGCTATACGAATAGGAAAGCAATTATTTGATCGCCATCATCCTGATTATTTTAAGTTTTTCTTTTTGAATACGATACTCGGAGGCTACTTTGGCTCAAGGCTTATGCAAAACCTCAGAGAAGAAAAAGGCTATACTTACAATATCTATTCGACGGTTGATGCGATGCTTTGGGACGGATATTTTATGATTGGTGCGGAAGTTCACAGTGAAAAACAAGAAGCCGCTTTAAAAGAAATATATTCAGAACTTAAGCGTTTAAGAGAGGAAAAAGTAGAGGAGGAAGAGCTGGAAATGGTTCGAAATTACTTGTTAGGAACATTACTTTCAGCCGTTGACGGTGCGTTCAATATTGCTGACGTAACCAAGACAATTATCCTGAATGAACTTCCTCAAACCTATTACCAAGACTTGATTCAGACCATTAAGAGTGTAACAGCTGACGATTTGCAACGACTAGCACAGAATCATCTTCAACAAGAATCTTTTTATGAGGTAATTGTAGGATAGAATGAATTACGAATTACGAATTAGGAATTAGGAATTACATTTGGCATAGGTAATTCGTAATTCTTAATTCCTAATTCCTAATTTAACTAAACGAACTACTAATGAAAACACTTTTGACATTAAGCATTACTTTTTTAGTAAGCTGCTCTTCTTTAATTGCCCAAATCAATCCGCCAAGTTTAACTTGTGCAACGACACTATTTAATGGCGATGTAGAAGTGGTCTGGGAAATTCCAACTAACACTTGCGGCACTACTTTCAATGGCTATCGCATCTATGTGAGTAGCGATCCATCACAACCTTTTTCGCTGTTGACTATTGTCACCGATCCAGCCGAAACAACTTTCATACATACCAATGCCAATGGAAATAACCTCACTTGGCACTATTATATGACAACCGATTTGATTTGTCCAAACGAAGTACCTGGGCAATCAATGGTACTTAGTAATGAAGTGCCAGATATTACCGAAATGGATTATGTAACCGTGAATATTAATGGAAATGTTGAAATTCACTGGTTAGCCAATACGTCACTTGAAACAAGGGCTTATGCCATTTTTTGGGAAACGCCAGGTGGTTTTGTTTCTATTGATACGATTTACGGTCGCACCAATACGGTCTATGAACATATCGGTTCTTCGCCTTCTACCACACAAGAAACCTATACTATTATTGCAATGGACGCTTGCGGAAATACAGGTTTAATTAATAATGATCCGCATAGCACGATTTTGTTAAATACGTCAATTGACCGATGTACTAGGGAAATTACATTGAATTGGACACCTTACAAAAATTGGTCAACAGGCGTATTAGCGCATCAGGTTTGGGCGGCAAAAGATGGTGGCGCACCTGAATTTATTAAGTACATAGGTGATACGACACAATTTATTTATCAGTATGCAGAAGACGGCGAACAGCTTGCCTTTCAAGTTTATGCGGTCAGAAGAGGGTCTAGCACTCGCTCAGGTTCTAATTTTGTAAAGATGAATATTGATGTAGTTGCACCAATGGATTTCATTTATTTTAAAAATATTACCGTTGATGCAAATAATCAGGTTCAGGTCGAATGGCGTTGGGACATCAATGCAGATATTTCAAATTATACCATCAATCGAGCAGGTTTGGATTTAGGCTTTAACGGAATTGATAGCACAAATGCGGTTTTTCCATTAGATGAATACAATAGTTATTCAGATACTGCGGTTGATGCTAGTGCGCAAAGAGTTGCTTATTCAGTCAGTAGTAATGATAGTTGTAATAATGAAATCACGTCTAGTTTTGGAACAACCATTTTATTAGAAGGCATTCCATTATCTAGTTTTTCTAATCGTTTAGATTGGTCTTCGTTTCAGATCAATAATGCAAGAATACAAGATTATACTATTTATAAAATCATTGACGACATAGAAACGCCAATCGAAATAATTGATTTTTTTGTAACCGATTACGAAGATGACTTAGACGGTTTTAATGAAGATGATGCCGAAAGTTGTTATTTTGTCGTTGCTAGAGCAGAGATGGAATACCCTGATGGGCTGGTTGAAACGATATATAGTCGTTCTAATACGCTTTGTATTTCGCAACCTGCAAAGCTTCACGTACCAAATGCGTTTATACCAAGCGGAGAAAATACTCATTTCAAACCGTTGGTTGTTTTTGGTGAAACAGCAGCCTTTCAAATGATGATTTATAATCGCTGGGGCGAAAGAATCTTTGAAACAACTGACGTCGAGAGAGGCTGGAATGGTCGTACTTCTGGTGGAAAATCGGCTCGTCAAGGTCTTTATATTTATAAAATGAGGATGACCAAAATGGATGGAACTACCACTGAAAAACAAGGAACGGTGATGTTGATTAGATAGTTTTTTAATACTACCAATTTTAACCTCCCTTAATCCCTCCGAAGGAG
>CAZMEH010000686.1:0-2116 GCA_964564885.1 uncultured Saprospiraceae bacterium
ATTGTAAATTAGCGTAAGATTCACTCTTTTGATATTATACATTTTAAACCTATTGTCTTTTAGTTATGAATACTAAATTACCTGTCATCTTTTTGACATTTGCTAACGATAAAGTGGATGATGCACTTTATTTGCGTAACCTTCCTAGGGAGTTGCATGGAATTCGTACGGCACTTGATAAGGCTGAAAAAGCTGGATTATGTGAAGTGATAGAACGAACTTCCTGCACCGTTAACGATATTTTCGATACTTTCCAAGATCCTCGCTATAAAGATAGAATTGCCATGTATCACTACGGTGGTCACGCTAGCGGCAATCAATTGATGTTAGAAACGCTTGACGGAGGTCATGGTGCTTCTCATAGTGATGGTTTAGTTACTTTCTTAGGTCGGCAAAAAGGTTTGCAGCTAGTTTTCTTTAATGGTTGTTCTTCACAAGAGCAGTCTATGCAGTTGAGTGAAGCAGGCGTGCCAGCGGTTGTTGGAACAGCAACTGCTATTAACGATGGTATCGCAACAGAGTTGGCGAGTCGTTTTTATAATGGTATAGCATCTGGAAATACGATAAATCAAGCTTGGTTAGAAGCCATTGATGTTTTAAAAACCAAAAACGATACCAAGAAGCGTAAAGGTTTAAAACTCAGAAGAGACAAGAGTAATGACTTTCCTTGGACAATGTACATCCGAGAAGGTGCTGAAATAGTGAAAAAGTGGAACTTGCCAAGTGCCGCAAAGAATCCACTTTTTGGCTTGCCAGAATTGCCTAAAACAAATTTACCAGAAGAACCTTTCCGATTTTTAAGAAGATACGAACCCAATCACGCTGAGATTTTCTTTGGTCGAGGTCGATATATTCGTCAATTATATGATAGAATTTCATCGGATAAGGCTGCGCCTGTTATATTATTTTATGGACAATCTGGTGCAGGAAAATCATCTGCTTTAGACTCTGGTTTGTTGCCTAGACTTCAAACGGAAGCGGATGTTGTTTATAAGAGAAGGGATTCTGAGATTGGTTTGCTCGGTACTTTTGATGAAGCTCTAGGAGGTGACTTTAAGAGTGCTGTAATTAGTGACGAATCAGGAAAGTTGCTTTTAGTTAGTGATTTGGAACGTCAATTACAAACGATTGAAGAATTAAAACAAACTTTAAGTAAAGTACAGCATCAGGCTTTAGATAGTGTAGCGAATGAATTGCGAAGAAGGTTAGAAGCGCAGAATGTTAATATTAAAACAGAAAATTCGATTACTCGATTGGATAAATGGTTAGCGATAGAGGAAGAAACTGGTCGTCCGTTTCATATCTTATTAGATCAAGTAGAAGAAACTTTTACGAGGTATAACCCAGGTTTAGAAAATGAATTAGAGCTATTTTTACTCGAAATAGAACAAATATTTGAAGAATCATCACACCGTCCTAAAGGAAAAATAATTTTATCTTATCGGAAAGAGTATCATCCTGAGATAGAGGAGTTATGTAAAAAACTTCAAATTCCAAGAGAAGGAATTTTCTTGAAAAAATTGGATCAAGAAGATATTATTAGTGTTGTTGAAGGGATTGCAAGTACGGAACGATTAAGCCAACGATATAAAACTAAGATAGAAATAGGTTTACCTGCTATAATAGCAGATGATTTACTAGAAGATAAAGACTCTCCGATTGCGCCTGTACTTTCTATTCTTTTAACAAAGTTGTATGATTTGGCTCAAAAGGAAGAAACAACAGAATTAACTATTGATCAATATCAGAAACTTAGGAAAGAAGGTATTCTCATGTCGGATTTCTTTCATCAGCAAATGGAAAAACTGAGAATTTGGAAACCTGAAATTGTAGAATCTGGATTAGCTTTAGACATTTTAAACTTTCATACCACAGCATTAGGAACAGCAGGAAGTCAATCGATTGAGCAACTTCGACAACGTTATGAGCATCATGGTGATTTAATAGATAAAATCATTGATAGGTTTCAACAATTCTATTTATTGACCGATGCAGGAAAGGCGCAAACAGGCTTGGCTCACGATACGCTTGCACCAATTATCATTAGAGAAGCGAGAGAGTCAAACAAGGTAGGTCAGCGAGCTTTGAGGATATTGACTGGAAAAATCAATGAATT
>CAZMEH010000687.1:0-1670 GCA_964564885.1 uncultured Saprospiraceae bacterium
TCCAGTTACGATTATCTTTGATACAAAAAATAAAGAATAAAAAACCGATTTACAAAGTTTTCTCTACTTGGGAAATCTACTTGGGAATTTGGGAACTCTACTTGATAAACCCTAACTCGGGAAACTTAATTTAATATAAAAATGACAGTAAAAGAAGCGCAGAAAACAGTTGATGATTGGATTAATAATATAGGAATTCGTTATTATAATGAATTGACAAATACCGCAATCCTAACAGAAGAAGTGGGTGAAGTTGCTCGTTTGATGGCTCGTATTTATGGTGAACAATCATTTAAACGAAAGGAAGATGAACTGACGGCTCAGGATGATTTGGCTGGAGAAATGGCAGATGTACTATTTGTTTTAATATGTTTAGCCAATCAAACAGGCGTAGATTTGACTGAAGCATTAACGAAAAACTTAGATAAGAAAACGAAGCGAGATAAAGAACGACATGCTAATAATGAGAAATTAAAAATTAAGAATTAAGAATGCAATCTTATTTGCGTTTATCTAAGGAATGAGAAACAAATAATTGTAGCATTTATTTATTTTTCATTCCTAATCGTGTTAATAACGAATAACGAAAATGATAATAAAAGAACTTTTGAAAACGATTCCTCAAGTGGGAGAAGTACAGAAAATCACAGTAAGAACCGAGAGGAGAGGAGAAGTGCAGGAGAAAGAATCTGTTTTAGCAATAGTAGGAACAGGCTTGGAAGGTGACCATTATAAGAAGGTCGATGGCAAACGTCAAGTTACTTTGATACAAGAGGAACACCTTGACGTAGTTGGCGCAATCCTCAAAAAAGAGGAAATTGATGTGAAGCTAACTCGACGTAATATTGTTGTGAAAGGTATCAATTTGATTTCTTTGAAAAACCAACAATTCCAGATTGGAGAAGCGATTCTAGAAGGTACAGGAGATTGTCATCCTTGCTCTCGAATGGAAGAAAATTTTGGTCATGGTGGTTATAACGCAATGCGTGGTCATGGCGGTTTGACCGCTCGTGTCATCAAAGGTGGCTTGATAAAAAAAGGAGATAAAGTCAAATTCCTTGATGCAGTAAGTGTTGCCTCAGCGTAGTTTTAAAAGAGGATAATCAGTCTGACTTCTGACAGCGAGCCTGTCTGCCGACAGGCAGGTAAAACGAACGACCTGACTTCTGACTTCTAAAAAAAGAAATATATGTTAACATTCAGATTAGCAATACCATTTATATTAACAATTATTCTGACATCAATATTCGTTGATGAAAAAGCAGTTAAAGCGGTTGTGATAGGTTGCTGTATTTTGCCTATTATCTTGTTGGGTATTTTTAAAGGTCAAATAGATTGGTGGCATTATAAAAGGTATCCGCAGGTGTTGCACCCAAAAATGCAAAGCTTTATTGTACGATTTATGCCTTATTACATCGCTTTAGCAGGTGAAAATAGAACTCGATTTGAGCAACGAATGAGCTTGTTGATGTTTTCTAAGACTTACGAGAAGAAAGGAATGGATGTAGTCCCAGAGGATTTGAAAGGCTGGATTGCTGCTAATATTATTAAATTGACCTACGGTTTAAATGATTATTTATTCCCGAATTTTGAAATTATCGTCTTATATCCACGAAAATTTCCATCTATTAACATTAAAAAATTTCACGTAAGTGAAGTCTTTGAAGATA
>CAZMEH010000688.1:0-6326 GCA_964564885.1 uncultured Saprospiraceae bacterium
GGAATTGAATATGATTTTCAGGATCATTATTACTATCATTCTATTTATGTGGAAGATCCAGATGGGCATACGGTTGAGTTAACAACTTTGGTGGTTGATGCAAAAATGCTCTTTGCGTCAAATTAGATTTGCCTACCAATGAATTAACTTCTATTTTCGCAGCAAACAACTAACAAAAAAAATATGAGCTTAGAAAAAGAATTAAATAAACGAAGTGGTTCAGCTTGCGAATTGTGCGCAGGAACAGAAGGACTTGTCGCATATCAAGTGCCGCCAGAGAATAATGGAAAAGCAGATACTTGTATTTTAACTTGTGGAACTTGCTTTGACCAAATGGAAAACCCAGAGAAAGTTGACGTTAATCATTGGCGTTGTTTGAATGATAGCATTTGGAACGAAACGCCTGCTGTTAAAGTCGTGTCTTGGAGAATGCTTAATCAATTGAAAAGTGAAGGCTGGACACAGGATTTGATTGATATGATGTATATGGAGGAAGAAACTGAAAAGTGGGCAAAAGAATTAGAGGAAGCGAATGCCAATAAGGTCATTCACAAAGACTCAAATGGCGTTGTTTTAAATTCAGGTGATTCGGTTGTGATTATTAAGGATTTGAATGTAAAAGGTTCTAGCATGGTTGCTAAGAGAGGAACGGCTGTTCGTAGAATATCTTTAGTTCACGATAATCCAGAACATATTGAAGGTCGAGTAAATGATCAACATATTGTCATTTTAACAAAATTTGTCAAGAAAACGAAATAGGTTACAGGAAAAACGTTTGACGCTTTTGACACGTCAAACGTTTAACTTCTTCTATTTTTTACTCTTCATCAAAAAAATGGTCATGCTGTTGCCCTTCTCCACTTCTGATAAAAAATACCAAAACAATACCACCGATTGCCATCGCCAAACGAAATAATAATCGAATAGGTGGCGTAAAGTAATCCAACCAAAGTAGTACCGAAATTTTAATACCAACCATACTAAGTATCAACGAAGTAAAACCTAGTAGAAATAATATAAAACCAGTTAAAGACAATAAACCTTTATATTTCTTCATATTTTAATTTAAGTAGAAATTATTTTAACGTTTCAGAACAATAGTTAAAAACCTGAAAACCAAATAAGTTCATTAATACATTAGAAATTCAGCTAATTCAGTATTAATCTTTCATATCTGACACCTTCCAAGACCTTATTTTCTTAAAACAGGATTAAGCGTAGGATCATTATACATCTTCATTTGTTTGTACGTTTTGATGATAATTTTTCCACTGGCAACATCCTCTAATAACTGATCAATTCCTGTTGACAAGTCTTTTTGCTGTTGCAAAAGGACATTTAGCTTATGTTGACACTTGTCACGATGTAGTTGAGAAGCGTCATTTCTGTTCGCTTCTTCGTACATATGATAGATTTTCAAATTTAAAATAGACAATCTATCTAATGCCCAGGCTGGTGTTTCTGTATTAATCCTAGCAGTTGAATCTGCTTGAATTCCATCAAACTGTTCAAAGTAATAATCATCAATCAATTCAACGGTATCTGTCCTGACTTGATTAGATTTATCAATTCTCCTTTTCAGCTTTAAAGCTTCAACTGGATCAATTTTCTCATCCCGAATCAAATCTTCGAAATGCCATTGAACCGTATCTATCCAATTTTTATTGAATAATAAATACGCTAAAGTTTCTTCTTGATAAGGATTTGGACAGATTTGATTAACGTCATCTTTGACGTGATAAGTCTTAATACTTTCTACAAAAATTCTATTGAATGAATCGCTATTCATATTGGAAAGGATAAAAATAAAGGTATCGGACAACCTTTTAAGCTGTCCGATACCTAGACTAATAAATTCTTATTTCTTTTTCTTACGCTTGCTACTTGCTTTACGGTTATTAGACTTTTTTTGACCAGGCTGTTGTTGTACCATACGCTGACCTTTTCCGCCCATGCCTCGGTGCATCATCTGCTGCATTCCACCAGGACGTACTTTCAACGCTGCTTCTAACTGACCAACTTGCTCTAAAAGCATTGCTTCTTTGATGTCTAACTCCTTGATCTGGCGTAATTGAACTTTCGCAGCATTGAATTTCCTTTTGTTGTAATTCAATTGTGCTAAGTTAAAAAGTACCATCCCTTTATCGTTATCCGTTGGCAAACCTATATCGTAAGCCTTTTGCATCAACGTTTCCGCTGCTACGTACTCATTACGTTTCATTGCAATCATCCCTTTCAATAAATGAAAGTAGGCTTTATTCATTTTCAAAAGCAGGCTTGGAAATTTTGTATAATCCAATACTCTTTCTGCTCCATCCAAGTCTTCAAATTGAATTTTCTTAGAAGCTGATGATAATGTTCCTAATAGGAAATATCCAACAACAAAAACTAGAAAAATCAACCAAAATATAAATGAAAATCCAAAACCTAAGCTTGGAATGAACGTAATAATTAAAGCTAATAATAATGACGATCCTGCTGCAATCACACGCCATTTCAAATCCATTGCTAACATATATCTTCTGTTCTTATGCGTTTTTAAAAAAGTTCCACAAAGATAGTTATTTAAGAATTAGGAATTACAAATTACGAATTAAGAATTGGAAAAAAGTGTTTGCGCACTTTAATGAGCGTAAATTTATGGTAATTATTAATTACTCGGCTATTCCGACACCTATCGGAATAGTCAAATTTACCTTTTAATTCCTAATTTTTAATCCTCAATTACCTCAGCATATTTGATTTTAGTAAAAAAGTCGTTATTGCGCTGATTGCGTGAGGATGCGTGAATACACCTTGTATCAGCAATTCTTTGAGTTTTGGAATACTTACTTTTATGATTTCAATATCTTCCTCTTCATCCAAGTTTAGCTGATTTGTCCATTGAACATTCGTTGCGACCCAAGTATGAACGTAATTATTCATAAAAACAGGATTAGAAGCTATTGTGGTTAAATAACGCCAGCTAGAACCTGTAAAACCCGTTTCTTCTTGAAGTTCTCGCTTAATTCCATCTAATTGGTCTTCGCCTTCATTCATCAATCCGCCTGGCAATTCTAAGCTCATCTCACTAGTTCCAAACCTTAATTGACGAACCAATAGGACTTCTTTGTTTTCAGTAATAGCAACTACATTTACAGCATCTCTACCTTCAATGATGGTTACTTTGATTTCTTTATTGTTTCTTGGATTTCTTAGCGAGTCATGTCTAGTGTCAAATCGTCCGATTGATGTGCCAGATTCAGATTTTAAATGTACCCAGTTTGATTCTTCCATTTGTTTTTGATTGTGAAATGTTTTAGTGCTTGCGATGCCTTGTTCCGAGTATTCAGTGATTTACATAATAGTATGATATAAAAGCGTGATAGGTGTAAAATTGTTTAAAAAAACACATACTACTCGTATACATTCTTAAAAAATCGAGATAAAGATACGTTTACTAAACTTTTAAAGTTTAGTAAACGTGGTTATGAATTCAATTTTATCAAATCGTTTTGATGCCAAAACCTCTTTCATGAATGCTTTTGTAAATAATGTATTAGTTATCATCTGGAATGTTTATTTTCCCTCTTTCGTAAATGTAAATTTCTTGTTCAATATCCTTTTCTATCAAAATCTTTCTGCTCAATCCAATCAAATAAAGTTGCTCATTTTTCAACTCTACTTTAAATAACGTGATTTGTCCTTCACAGATTTGAAACCACAAATTCGGTTCTTTTAATGAATGAGAAAAATGACAATCAGAAGCATTTATTATATACTTTTCTTCAAATGTTTCTGGGTCAAATGATTTTATGATATATTGATTACGTGCAATCCTTTCAAGTTGGTTTACATCTTCAACGTTTTCAAACAAAATACAAATTAATGTGTCTGAACTACTCTTTTGAGGATAAACGGTCAGTTCATCCATGCAATCAAAATTTTCTTCAAAATTAACATTCAATGTATCATCATCTTGAATGATTTTTGTTAAATGCCAAGTGCCTGTGTAATCTTGCGCTTGTGCTATTTGATTAAAAACTAAAACAGCTATTGTTAATAAAATGGGTATTTTCATTCTTGTTTCTTTTAAAATGATTTATGCAAATTTGTACAATCGTAAATCATATATCTAAAACCGTAAATTCAACTATGAATATTTCACTACAAAATAAAGTCGTTTTAGTCACAGGCGCAAGTCAAGGCATAGGTGCAGCAATTGCGATTGCAATGGGAGAATCAGGTGCAACGGTTGCCATTCAATACAATCGAAACGAAAAAGGCGCAAAGTTAGTTGCACAGGAAATTGGCGATAATGCTGCTATTTTTCAAGCAGATTTCTCTAATCCGAAATCAGTTGTTCGATTATACGAAACGGTATTTTCAAAATACAAAAAAATCGATGTACTGGTCAATAATGCTGGAATTGCAATAGAAACGGCAGACGACGCACCAGATGAAGATTGGCTATTTGCTTTTCAAAAAACACTAAACGTCAACTTAGTTGCTACGGCTTTACTTTGCAAAAAAGCAATTGCTGATTTCAAACAACAAGAGTCGGGAATTATCATCAATATTACATCAAGGGCTGCGCTTCGTGGCGATACACCTGAATATTTAGCTTATGCGGCTTCAAAAGGTGGAATGATGTCTTTGACTCGTTCTATTGCTCGGATGTATGGAAAGTCTGGAATAACGGCATTCGACGTTGCGCCTGGTTTTACAAAAACAGCGATGGCGCAACAATTTATTGATGAATATGGTGAAGACTATGCAAAACAAGGGATTGCTTTGAATAGATTGACAGAACCAACTGATATTGCGCCAATTGTTGTCTTCTTAGCGAGTGGCTTAGCGACTCACGCCACAGGAACGACGATTCATGTTAACGCAGCTAGTTATGTGCATTGAGAAGAGAGACCGATTCGCTGTCAGAGGTGAGATTATTCAATTCGTTCATTGAGAGAAGTCAGACAAGCAAAACACAAAAGAAGACGAGCTATCAAATATCGATAACTCGTCTTCTTTTAATCTGACAGCCGTAGGCGTTCTCTCAATGAACGAAGTGAATGGTCTCACCTCTGACAGCGAAGCGGTCTCTTCTCTATAAATCTTTAGCTGCTTCACGATATAGCTTATCTAAATAGACTTGCAAGTAAGATAATTGTACATTTTTTCCATCTGAGATATTATCAAAAATCTTTGGAACAGTTGTTTCTTCTTCTTCAATACCTATTCCAAAAGCATTAGCCGTTCCTTTGATTACGTCATGAATATTCAACGGACTCATCGGTTCTATCCTTACTCGCTTATTAAATAAATTCGGTAGAATGCGTTCAAACGGATATAATAAAGCAATGTATTCTTCACGCATAGATAAAATAACGGTGCAAGAAACATCTGAAGAAGTGATTTTTTTGATCTGATTGAAAAAATCAATTTGCTCTTCTTTTGAACCTAGAATAAAAAGTTCTTCAAATTGGTCAAAAATGAGATAAATTGGTTTTAGATAATCTAAATACAGCGAATTGACTGCTTCCACAATACCCATGTCTTCTTCAAACGGCGTTTCTGCTCCTTGTTCTAAAGACCGCCAAAGTGAATTATTGAGATTGTCTCGACGGCGAATATATAAATCAAACCAATCCGTATCCTGAAATCTATTCGCTAGACCGCAGCGAATGATACTCGTTTTTCCTGTTCCTGACTGTCCGTAGAGAAGAATCAAGTTTGTTTGAAAAATCGTATTATATAATAATTCGATTTCTTCATCTCTACCAAAGAAGATTTTTGCATCTTCTTTATCATATGAGTCTAGAAATTTAAAAGGTGATTTCATTTATATAGAATGTTAGGTTGCTCAAATTTGGAACAAATAGACTCATTAAGTGAGTAAAGCTTTTTTTAAAACAATTCAAATCCATCGTCATCTCCATTGTCATCAAGGGAAAATTCCATATCACCGTCATCATCATCAAAAGATAATTCATCTTCTTTGCTAAAGACAGTTTCCTGAAATTGATCCATTTGAGTGTAAATCTCTTCATGGACGTCTTCTGAAATTTCAAGCGATTCATCTTCTTTATCAATAAAATGATAATGATATAAATCTCCATCAGTATAAGAATAATAGAAAATTTTGGATTTATCATCACCTGTTAATGCATTCTTATCAATAACAAATGGCGTCAAATTGAGGTAATTTCCAACACTTTCAATATTCTTCACAAGGATAACAGAACGGTCATCAGTATAAACATCTGTTTCTAAGACATCGTCTAAAACACCAGCTGTTACTCTATCTAAGATAACATTATTGAGTTTATATTTAACCTCTTGATGAC
>CAZMEH010000689.1:0-1816 GCA_964564885.1 uncultured Saprospiraceae bacterium
CCTAGTATTCCAAAGAACATTCCCATAGCTAAATAAACAGCTAAGTGCCAGTAAAAACCTTTTTTTGCTTTAACCTTTTTTTGTGCCTTGGCTAAGATATCTTGATTGTTCATTTTTTAATTATAATTAGTAGTTTATTTTTTCTTGGAAAATTTAATGGAAACTAGAAATGAAAGTAAGGCTTTCATGGATAAATTTACATTAGAATACACTAATAACCAATTACGAATCACTAAAAAGTTCAAAGAGCAGTTTATTCTTCCCGATAATTTTCTCGCATTTTTTTCATTTGCTGATAATCGTGTTGATTGATATTCATCATATCTTCTTCTGGTTCAGAAAGAAGCATATTTTCTTTCATTTGGTATTTTTCTTTTAATAATTCCACCTCTTTTTCAAGTTGGCGTTTTTCCCAATCATCGCCTAATACGTTTAAGAATGGAATTCCAAAAACACCTACATAATGTAAAAATAAGCCAACGCCCCAAGGTACTAATGCAACAAGAGCAGTCTGACTAAGATGTGCTGCGCCACTGCCTAGTATTCCAAAGAATATTCCCATAGCTAAATAAACAGCTAAGTGCCAGTAAAAACCTTTTTTAGCTTTAACCTTTTTTTGTGCCTTGGTTAAAATATCTTGATTGTTCATTTTTTATTACAATTAGTAGTTGATTTAAAACTGATTTTCTAACTTACAAAGAATAATGTAAAAGGTAAAGTTTTTGTGATGAAATATAATGTTTTGGCTGACGAAGGATTATAAAAAGGAGATAATGTTTTTCTACAAAAGAGGAATACATTATGAACAAGTTCTATAAGCATTTCTAATATAAAAAATGTATATTTCGTATTATTAGGAATGAGTTATAAATAAATTCACCTATTTTGACAAAGTGTTTTTTGTTCTTAATGAGGTAAAAAACGCAGACATAGCCATGCTATGGTGAGTATTTTTAACGAAATTAAGGATGATAAAAGACCAGTCAAAATGTCAATTTATTTGTAACTCATTCCTTAGGTATTTTCTCATACAACAAACAGCAATATGTTAGCATTAGCCTTAGCCATTCTGCCAGGAATACTTATCAGCGTGTACATATATTATAAAGATATTCACGAAAAAGAACCGCATCGTCTCTTGATTTCTTGTTTTGTCTTTGGAATGCTGAGTACAATTCCTGCTATTTTTTTAGAGGAATTTGGTCAAGGACTAGGATTTACGGATACGACAAATATATTAATTTTTGCTTTTGTCGTGGTAGCGGGTAGCGAAGAATTGGTTAAGTTTATGTTTTTGCGTCATTATATTTATATCAAAGATGACTTTAATGAACCGATGGACGGAATCGTCTATGCCGTGATGATAGGAATGGGTTTTGCCACGCTCGAAAATATTCTTTATGTAACAAGTTACGGTATTGAAACGGCTATGGTGCGTATGTTTACGGCTGTCCCTGCGCATGCTGCTTTTGCTGTAATTATGGGTTATTACGTTGGTTTGGCTAAGTTTGAACAACGCAAATCTGCGGAGCGGAGATTACTATGGATGGGCTTTTTAGGTGCAGTCGCATTGCATGGTGCATATGATTATTTCTTGTTCCAACAAATCTACGAAGGTTTGGCTGTTTTGGCGTTTGTTTCTTTGATCGCTGGTATTTATTACGGCAGAGATTTGATTAAAAGACATCAAGACGATTCGCCGTTTAAAGAAGGTAATGGAACAGATGTAACGGACAAAATAGATGATTTAGCGCATATTGTTGAGGATTAAGTAAATTAACAATTGAAAATGTTTCGGTTCTAAGAAAATTATTTT
>CAZMEH010000690.1:0-4408 GCA_964564885.1 uncultured Saprospiraceae bacterium
TTATTCTAAAGTAGGTTTCAAGTAAGTGCCTTCCCATTCCTGCCAAGTTTTTACAAATTTAGCTTTCACTGGATTATTTAAGATATAAGCTACTATATTATTCCATTCTTTATCATTGCGAATGTAATGGTCATAACTATCTTTTTGCCAAAAAGTAATTCCCGTTTTACCTAAAACTTTATTCGCATAATAAGCAGATGTGCCTTTTATACTTTTCATAATTCTATACAATTCCTCGAACTCTTCCGGAATTTCATCCATCAAAACAGGCATTAATTCTCCGCCAATCATTTCATAATCCGTGATTTGAATCACCGTATCAATTAAAATATGAACATGATTTGGCATAATAGAATAGGCTATTAAATCGTATAAGTCACCATCATATCTATGTAGTTCCTTTTTGACAATAGCAGTAATTTTAGGTTTTTTCAACGCACAACTACCAAATGGCTGAACATCTAATTGATAATCATACTTTCCAAAAAATCGCTTCTGTTCTACTAGAATTAATTGTCTATAATCAGGTGGTTTTTCTCTTTTCAGCTGCTCCGTCGCCTTTTCCAATTCCCATTTTAAACCTTGAATTATTCTTTGAGGCAAAGCATCCGCCATTCGAAACGTCACAAAAAAACTCGCACCTACAGGCGCAATATGCGGCAATCGGCTACGATATTCTATTTTAAGTGGTTTCATAATTCTTCTTTAATGTACCATCGAATTTATTCGACTTGGTGTTGCATATAGTTTATTTCTTTCATTTGTGCAACACCTTGTCGAATAAATTCGACGGTACAGGTTCGACAGTACATTTACTTTCTGAAAGCATTTTTGACATTCAAATAATCTAAGAAGTAGATCACCCGAATAGAAAAATTATTGGTTTGGTCTGCGCTGACCGTTTTTCCTAGATTGTCAAAAAACATTTCGCTGACATCTTCCGTACCTCTGAAAATGGAATTTTTCCAAACTACGGTCATAAAACTACCTGGTGCAAATTGCCAATTATAAATCAAATCAATATTAAAGGCATTGAAAGCAACATCATGAACGGATGTTCCGTCAGTATTAAAACCATCGTAAGTACTTTCCTGCAATGAGCCATCATCTCCTAAAAGGAAGAATTTATTATAGTCCGCAATGCTCCAATAATGGCGCATACGAAACGACAAACCCATTTTATTCGTAAAAATATACTGTGCCGTCAATTCACTAGAAAGCGTTCTCAAATCTCTTCGTCCCATGGTAATGAAGTCTTCTGTTTTGTCATCAATCCAACCGACATTATTCCAACTATACGTTATATCATTGTTCCAAACAAAGAATAATTTATCGCTGGCTCGATAACGAGGCGCAACAGCAAGATAAAAAGACTCTCGTCCCTCTTCGTTGAATTTTCTATAATTAGAGCGCATATCTAATGCCAATACTTTTCGGTAATCTGAAGAAATAAAACCATTGACTAACCAATTCGTTGGAAAATTTAGAAAACGTCCATCCTCTCTTGGTTCAAAAAAATCATAGGTAACAACTGGTTCTAAGCCAGCAGAAGCACCAAAAGCAAAGAAATTTTTTCGGAGAAAAAAGGTATTCATATTAATAGACAGGTTTTGAAATTCCATCGTACTGAATCGATGCGAAACACCTGTACTAATGGCAAATTCAGCTCTATTGAATCCACCAAATGGTTCAAATATATAGTACTCTAAATATCCGCCATTACTCATCGTATTGGTTTCAGTAATAAAACCTAAATCATTTTTATCATAATCAGCTGAAACAATATCATTCCACAGACCAAATTGAAAATTACCACTGATTTTCCCTAGTGACGTATTTGAAGCTATACCTCTTTTGATGTTGCCATCTTCGTCTGATACAAAACTGTAACTGTTACTAGAAAACAGGTTATATGTATTTGTTTTATTATTTAAACTAAACTGTAAACCAGTAACGTTTGCATCTCGTTCTGTATCAAGTCGCTCTGTATTTGTATTAATAAGCGTGATGTAAGAGTTGTTTTTTAAATTCTGATCAAGAACCGCAATGTTATAATTCGTTAAAGGTTCTGTTTTTATTTGGCGAACAGCTCCGTCAGCGTCTTCTACTTCAGCGTACATAGAACTGGTCACTGCATTAAAAAGTCCAATTCCTAAGCCTTTATTGGTACGACCAGATATTTTTGTAGAATTGATTAATTGCGTTATCGATGGATTAGAAAGTAGTGTTTCTGTCGAATCCATTTGGTTTTCTACATCATAGAAACCGTTGGGCGTTCGTCCTATTCGGCGAGAATAAAACAAATTTCCTTTATTAAACAACTCTGTTCCTTCGGTAAAAAATTGGCGATTTTCTTGAAATTCTACTTCAAAAGGAGACAAATTTAGCACTTGATTATCCGAACGAACTTGACTAAAATCAGGTATCAGCGTCATATCAAGCGTAAAAGCATCATTAATTCCATATTTCAAATCCATTCCTGCGTTAAAACCTTGCGTCCAATTGCTTTGAGCCGCATTGCCATTTGGAAAATGCTCCGCATTCACAGAAACATAAGGATATAAAAATAACCGAACAGGTGCTTCTATGTCTTTAATACCGTGTAATTCACCCGATTGATTAAAATATCCATCAATTTTTGGGTCAATATCGTCCCACCAAGATTCCTCTCTTGTACTACGAACGCTTCTCGAAAAATTCACTACCCAAGTTTGTTCTGCTTGATCTGGAAACCTTAATGCGCCATATGGTATTTTATATTCAACACTCCAACCATTATCCAAAATTTGAACTTCACTATCCCAAACCGCATTCCAACTATTATCGTCGCCTGATGCAGAATATTTTTCATCCAACTGAACGCCAGCAGCAGTAACCAGAAATCCTTCGCCATTCAACCCATCTCGATACGAATTGAAATAAACACCAACGTGATCGGTATTTCCTCGATTATCACGCTCTGAAAGTTGGCGCAATACCGCATCGCCCGACTCATCATAACACATAAATGCGACATAAATCGCTTGATCGTCATATAGGACACTGACTTCTGTTTTATACTTTGAAGGTTCGAGTGGATTTGGTTGCAGTTGTGTGAAACCTGTATCGGTTTGTGCCATTAGCCAAACGGCATCATTTACAAAACCGTCGATAACTGGCGGAATATCTGTTCTCTTAACGTCCATCTTTCGCTTTGTCTTAATCAATGGATTGTTTTGGCTAAAACCTTGAAAACTAGCTAGTATTAGAATTAATACATATAAAATTGACTTCATGCGCTCTTCTCTCTTGTTGTTGGATTTCAAATAATTGGAATAAAGTGCAAAGGAAAGATTTTTTGAAGAGAGTTCGTTTGCTTATTTGATAAAAAGAAGAATTATGATGCTTAACAGAGAAGTAGAATGACAAGCGATGGCAACCGCATGAAATCGTAGCATTTAAATTAAAAGGTCGAATCACAAAAGTAGCATTTAAAAAAATACTCCTTCTCTGATTCGACCTATCATATTCATTATGTAAAATTGACTTACTTCTCGCTCCACTCAGCGATAGAGTTTTTATTCATTTTTACGTAATCTTCATTACCAGCTTCTTCAGCTAGCTCTAATGATTTTTCAGCTGCTTTAACAGCATCTTTATACTTTTTCATTTCAGCTAAGATTAAAGACTCACGTCTCAACTGCCAAAATTTAGGACTATCAACTTTAGTTGCTTTTTGAACATATGATAAAGCTTTTTCCATATCACGACCTGTGCTATAGTAGTAGCTTCCCATGTTGTAGTAGTCATCAGTAGAAGGTCCAGCTAACATTTTTTCGATACTTGCCATAACTGTTGCATCAGCTTTAGTATCAATATCTAAAACAACAATAATATCTGCCCAAAGAATTTCTAAACGACCTTGACCAGCTTTTTCCAAACCTTGGAAAGACATTGTGTATGTTTCTACTTTATGTTCAGTTCGCATCGCTTTTGCTTTCACAACTGCTGCTGGCTCCTTCTCAACGTAAGGACTCCATCTGCCACCGTCATATATATGAAACTGTACTTCCCATGCACCGTCGTTAGGAACAGTCAAAATAGCATAAGTACCTTTTTTCATTTCAACACCACCAATAGTTACATCACTATCGAATGATAATTTTGTAGCAGCATTCGCTCCTGTTCTCCATGTTTTACCATATTGAACTAAAAACTCTTCGCCTTCACCAAAAATAGCACGACCTTTCATAGATGGACGGCTATACTCTAAAGCAAATTCTGTCAAACCAATAGTTTGTGAAACTTTAGAACTAGGACTTGCAGAAGGTGTTTTCATCTGTCCAGTCATCTCAAATGCTAAAAATGCCAATACAACAAAAAGTAAGCTTACTTTTTTCATAACTCTGAATTATTATTTTATTAAAAA
>CAZMEH010000691.1:0-2857 GCA_964564885.1 uncultured Saprospiraceae bacterium
CGGGATTTTTCAAAGAACCACTTTTTTAGTTCTTTGATCATGGAAACTATCAAAAAACTAGTTTTTTTGAGATAAAAACTCTCTTATAAAAAGATAAAGATGACGTAGGCAGATTTAAAAAAGCCTACTATCATTTATGTTTTATCAAAATTCGCTCGAAAGATAGGTAAAAAGCGATAAAGGAAGAATTATCAAAGATTGAATGTCATCTTAATTACTGAACTGATAACTTGAGGTTATTAATTGCATATCTTATGTTGTATTGACGACAGTCTTAATGAGACAAATTCAAAAAATATTAGATTCTCTGAAAGTCATTATGGAGGCTTAAAATTAGTAGCCGAACGACTTCGCTTTGACGATTAAAATAATAAGAACTACCTCACGAATTTTGAGTGAGTGATTTTAAGGGAATCAAATATCATAGTCCGTTTTTTATAAAAAACCTTGTGAAGATAATTCTCCACAAGGCAATTTATTTTTCCTTTAGTTTGAAAAAATTGAACATAAATAGTTTACGTTTCATTGTTTAAATTTCTCTTTGATTTTTTTATCATTACTCCCGTCTGTTGACTTCTTTTACCTTTACTAATAAATGCGCAGATTGGCTATTGGCAGAAGCAAAATAAGTGTTGCCGCCAAAACGTACCTGCCCTTTTCGTTGAAGTCTACCTCTGGTATGTAAGACATAACGACCATCAGATTTTGATTTTCTTTCAAAAACTAATGCACAATCATCACAATCATTAAAGCGGATAATCAATTGCTTAGAACGTGGCTGCTTTACAAAATGACCAACGCTTCCTTTTGAGAAAGTGATTTCTTCCATTAATTGACCATTGACTTTTTTTACTTTACCATTTTTAATTGTTGTTTTTTTATTTTTAATCTCCCGACCAATCACGACTTCATCCGATAAATAAAACTTCATTTGACGCAAGTCGTATTCTGTCCAATCGCTATCATTATACATTTGATAAGTAAATGCCGTTTTTTGTGTTACACAAGAATTTAATAGAACAATAACTAAAACAAAAAGGATAGATTTAATAAACAGTTTTTTCATTTTCAATGATTTATAACTTCTACGCAATAGATTAGTTTATTTATCAAATATGATTCAAAAAGGTAAGTATTTAAAAAAATTACTCTTTGAAGCAACCTTTTTAATACACTTTGCACTTATATATTATAACAAATTTACTTTCAAGGAATCATAAAAATCAAAAAAAATATGTTTAAAAAAATCTACGTTTTTATTCTATCGTTCTTACTGATAAATAGTGCTTTTACTCAAATTGATGGAGACAATATATTTTCAACTCCTCAGATTGTTGACATTCAACTAACGTTTTCACAAACAGGATACTGGGATAGTTTAGTGTTAAATTATGCGACAGCAACTTATATGAAGGCCGACTTGACGCTGACGGACAATACTGGAACTTATACTTTCAATGAGGTTGGTGTTCGGCTTAAAGGAAATTCTACCTACAGTCATCCAAATAATAAAATATCTTTTAAAATTGATTTTAACAAATACGTAAGTAGTCAAAACTATGACGGTTTAAAAAAGTTGAACTTTAGTAATGGTTTCAAAGACCCGACTTTGATGCGTGAAAAAGTATTTTTTGATGTTTGTAGAGAAGCTGGTGTTCCTGCGCCTCGTGCAAATTTTGCAAATGTTACCATGAATGGCGCATTGAAAGGCTTTTACACGGTTATAGAACAGATTGATGACCAATTTTTAGATTGGAATATTTTGGATGATGATGGAAACTTATTCAAAGCTGGTGATAATTTCGGCGGCGGTCCTGCTGGCGGTGGAAATCCTGCTGATTTGGTAGATTATGGTTCTGCTCAATCAAGTTATACCGCTCGTTACGAACTTAAATCTAATGAAACCGCAAATGATTGGACGGATTTAATCGACTTCATTGATTTTATCAATAATTCATCTGATGCGGATTTTGAAGCGAATCTTTCTACTAAATTAGAATTGACAGAGTATTTACGTTCTGTTGCTTTGGACAATTTATTTAGTAATTTGGATAGCTACACGGGTTCTGCTCGTAACTACTATTTGTATCACAACGAAACGACGGACAAGTGGGAGTGGATAAAATGGGACGGAAACGAAACGTTTGGTTCATATACGAATGCCGTAAATACGATTACTAATTTGCCTTTAAACTATGCAAATAATGATAGACCGTTATTGAATAGAATTTTTAGTAATCCAAATTTGTATCAAACGTATTTAGTTGAAGTATGCGATATTACGTCTAATTATTTCAATTCAACTCATATAGATGCTATGATTGATAGTTATAAAACATTGATTCAAGCGTCCGTTTATGCGGATAACAATAAAATGTACACAAATAACGATTTTGATACAAATATCAATTCAAATCTAACTAGTGGCGGTGGACCTGGCCCTGGCGGAGGGACGATTTATGGTTTAAAATCATTTGTAACTGCTAAAAGTTCATTTGTTTCTGGTGCGGTTGATTGTGCTACCATTGTAAATACAAACGAAATTTTGATTACAAATCCTCAAATTTTTCCAAATCCAACTCAAAACACAACAAAAATAACTTGGGAAAACAATGCTATAAATACAGTAGAAGTATATGATGTTGTTGGAAAATTGGTTTTCAGCGAGAACACAGAAAATCAGTCTGAATTGATTCTTAATGTTTCTAGTTTTCAAAGTGGCGTTTATTTTGTCAATTTAAAAACAGACAATCAAACGATTACTTCTAAGTTGGTTATTGTTGATTAATAATAGATTTAAGTAATCTAGGTATCGGATATCTTTTAAAATTCACCAATTACTAACAAGTTTAAAAGG
>CAZMEH010000692.1:0-1843 GCA_964564885.1 uncultured Saprospiraceae bacterium
TCCAAAATGATGTTAATTTAATTTTTATAATATTTTATTTTATCGAAATAAACGACTAGCTCATACTACTGTACATTTTAGAAGTCAGCGGTCAGAACGCTTCGCTGTCAGAACGCCTACGGCTGTCAGAAGCAAACAAATAATATAATTTATATACAGTTTTTATTTGTTGATTTTCAAAATGTACAGGTGCTGTTTAGATTACCAAATATTCTTTGACAAATATTCTTAATTTAGCAGAATAAAGGAGGTTACTTATAGAGTAATGATCTCGAGTAGGTGGCATAAGTATGCCGCCTACAACCTTTTTCAGATATACAACCTCTAAAATTTTGACGATTCCCACCTTAATTTTCAAAGAACCGAGATTTTATCATTTTTAATAAAACTTAATGTTCGTGTTTCCCTTCTGTATGCTTGTCATTAACAACATAATCCATTCCGCAAACAGGACATTTACCTTCTGTGTCACTTCCATTGTCTTCACAGTGCATAGGGCAGACGTAAGCAGCGGTGTGTTCTTTTCCTGTTTCTGCATTGTCTTCATGGTCATGTCCTTCATGGTCATCATGCCCTTCTTGTTGTTCTGTTTTGTCATCGCTGACATCATCAGTGCTAGCCTCTCCGCCGCCACAAGACATTACAAATAAAGACATTGCAAACATTGTTGCATAAAATCCGAATTTTAAGAAATTGATTTTCATAACTATAATTGATTTAAAAAAATTAAAAATAAGTGTATTATTAATTAGTCACAAAACGAACAAGAGTCAATGAAATACTTTGTAGCCAGCTATAAAATAGATCTTGTCAATCTCGTTAATCCTGTCTTTTAATATGTTGTTTTTACAATCCCACATTTCATCATTTTATCACCAAAATACGGATTGCGAATATATTTTTTGTCACTAATCCAATCACCGCCTGAATTATCAAAAGCCATTGGACAATGCTGTTTATAAAATGCTTTTCCTTCCGTTCCAAATGCTTGTAAAGTGTTTATTAATGCATTAGAAACATATTGAAACTGTTTTCGTTGCGCTTCAATATCTTTTAACGAGCTGATTTTTTTACCATGCGTTTCAAATACCGTTAATTGTTTCATCCAATATAAATGAGCATCGCCTTTAACTAAAGTCATATCCACCTTTTTAAGTTCTTTCAAAAATGGTTCAACTGCTTTTATAGCTTCATTTGTATTCGTATTTACCAAAGCATCTTTTAGGTTCAAATATTCATTAGCAAGTACATTGAGCTGTTTTTTGAAAATGAGCGGTGTTTCTTTTTGAAAATTAGGAATTTCTTCGACTTTTTCTATTGCGCCCTTTATGGTTACATCTTGATTCATCATACTCGCTTGATTGTTCAATTGAGCAGCGGCATCAATGGTAAATGCGCCATTTGTCACGACTTCCTCGCCAGCTTCTAAACCACTTTTAACCAAATAATTTGTTCCAACGCCTTCACCGATTTCAATTTTTCTAAATTTAAAAGACGGAATTTCCATATTCGGAATTTTGACATAAGCTACCGATCGTGTACCTGTCCACATCACGGCAGATTTTGGAATAGTCAACTGAGCAGAAGTATTTATTCTAGCTTGCAAAGTTCCTGTTACAAACATTTCGGGTTTTAACTTATTGCCACTATTCACGATTTCACCACGAAGCGAAGCGGTACGAGTTTGTGGATTTATTGTTGGATTTATGAAATTAACACGAGTTGTAAACGTGCGATTAGGAATAGCAGGCGTTGTAAAAGTGACTCGGTCACCAACAGAAATATTCGATAAATCCTCTTCATACGCATCAAAAAGCACCCAAAGACTATTCAAATTCAATAC
>CAZMEH010000693.1:0-3667 GCA_964564885.1 uncultured Saprospiraceae bacterium
GTTTTATCGCTGGTAAGACTGCACCTAAAGGTCGTACAATGGGTCATGCTGGTGCAATCATCGGTGGTGAAGATGATACAGCGGAAGCTAAAATGCGTATCATGGCTGAATGTGGTATTTTCGTTGTAGATTCTCCTGCAGCTATCGGAGATACTATGCTTAAAGCATTAGGAAAAGCGTAGTTTTAATTAAAAATTACAAATTTTTCAAAAGAGATGTTTCGCTTGCGGAACATCTCTTTTTATTTTAAGACTTTTCTCTGCTCTCTCTCATCTTAAAACAAAACACCATGCCGTTTCTACTGACATGGTGCAAATTGAATTCTCAATATATATTTAGCTTTACGCTACGTTACGTTTTCTAGCACGAAAACCCTTTACTCTTTCATTATCTTAATGTACTTCTTAGACTCTTCTTCTGATAATTTCTGTCCATTAACCTTCATGGTGACTTTACCATTATTTTCATTAATATTTAACGTTTTCAACTTTTCGCCTTCCTTCAAAACACCATCTTTACGAAGTGCTTGCTCTAATTTTTCATTTTGGATTTTTTGTCTTTCCACACGTTCTTTATTTCTGATTTCTAGTTCACGCATTCGCTCCTCCTGCGCTTTCATACGTTCCTCTTGCGCTTGCATGCGTTTTTCCTGTGCCTTCATTATTTCTTTTGAATGAATTTCCATTCTTTTGCTTTGCGCTTTCATACGTTCCTCTTGTGCTTGAGTATGCTTTTCTAGTGCTTTCATGTTGTGTTCCAAGCGTTCTTTTTCCGCTTCCAATCTACGTTCAGTAGCTTCTAGCTGGATTTCTACCCGTTTTGCCTGTCCTTCAATTCTAGTCCGATCCAACTCATTTAAGCGTTCCAAATGCTCCAGACGCTTTACTTTACCTTTTAAATGAGTTTTTTCACTTTTAGAAAGTTTAGATTTTTTGCGAATAACAGTAATTTTTTCACCATCAATAATAATGACTTCCGCATCTTCCAAAATTGACGTATCAGCAATGGCATCTATGGAATATTTTTTTACTTTAAAGCCTTTAGATTTATTTAGCTTCCATTTATATTCATAATTCTCGTCAGACAATTCTCCATCAAAATTAGAAGAGTTATCAAAAATTAATGTTGGCACTTTTGGTATTTCAAAGAAAGTATTCAGTGCTTCTGTATTTGCTGGAAAAGTAATCTCTAGTTCAGCTAATGCTGATATAGGAAATCGAGCAGAGCCGCCAATAAATTCTTCTAAGATTAACTTCCCGTCATCTCCACGAATCCATTTGGTTATCGTTCCGTCTACTGATTCAAATTCATTCAGGAATAATACTTTTGGCAAACTTGACAGTTCTGGAAAGACAAAATTTTCATTTTGCATCCAACTAATTGGAAATGGCGGAATTGGCGCAACAGGTATTTTAACCTCTTCTTCAATAATGATATATTCCTCCATAGCCTCTTCACCTTCTTCCAGAATGGTTTCTGTCTTTGGAATAATAGAATCCGTAACCATTTCAGTTCGTTCCTCTTCAATTTCTGTTACGGCGGCACTTACTTTATAATTGATAGTTGTCAAACATAAAATGATGACAATAACGGCAACTAAGCCTTCGACAAAATGATTATTCTTTTTCATAGGCTGTCCTAATAGTCGTGAAATACGGTTAAATAATTGATTTTTATTTCCAGTGAAAGCTAGTGACAAGTGATAAGAACGCTGGCGAAGCGATTCCAAATTTGATAATGCTTTTGCAATAATCAAGGAATTTCCCGTGACGGATAAAGCCAAATCGTCGCAACAATTCTCTCGCTCTGTTCGCACCGTGTTTGACATCAACCAAACGGCAGGATGATAGAAAAACAGTACATCAATAATAGATTGTATCAAGTTGATTAAGTAGTCATTTCGTTTGATATGCGCTAATTCGTGTGCTAAAATCGCTTCTACTTCTGCTGCCGAAAGTGCATTGATTGTTCCAATGGGTAATAATACAAGCGGTTTCATATAGCCAATCACCATTGGCACTTTTATTAATGCAGATTCTAATAACTGAACCGATTTATTTAAACCAATTTGTAATTTTATACTATTCAAACGCTCTTGCCAATGTTTATCAATCGCTTGATTTTGCGTATAACGAAGGCGTTTCAAATAAGCTAAACCACCTAAAAAACGTAAGGAAAGCACCAAAACACCCAATAACCAAAAAACAACAATGATTGGTAAATGCTCATTAAAATAGGCTAAAAAGATAGAAAATAAGGATTGACTTTCTGTAACTTGATTGACTAGTTGATGGTAGTTTTCTTGCGTTACTATATATAAGGTATCGTTAAATACTTGTTGCTGTGATTTTGCAGCGTTAAACAAATAAGCAAATGTTCCAAAAAATGCCACAAGTGTCAATCCTAAACTAGATGCCGCCAATGTGTAACGCAAGTTGGAAGAGCGTTTTTGTAAAAACAACAACACAATTCCTAGCAACAAGGCAATCAAAGCACCTTGCCAAAGTGAATGAAGCAACGACCAACCTAACGCAGCGACGAACTCATTGGAAAAGAAATGGGTTAAATTATTCATAGCTATTTGTTTTTATCGGTTTCAATAGATTCGATTAAGTCTTTGATTTGGTCTAGCTCCTCTTTTGAAGTCGAATGATTACCTAAAGCTTGCATCACCAACTTCATAGCAGAACCGCCAAATGTGGTATTTAAAAACTTATCCAATAAAACATTTTGCGTTTCTTTTTCCTTAATCAGCGAAGTGTATAAATGTTTTCGACCTGCCTCTACCCTTTCGAGCATGTCTTTTGAAAACATCAATTGCATGATTTTCAACGTAGTGGTATAACCAATTCTACGTTTTTTGTTCAGCTCTTCATTGACAAAGCGAACGGTTGATGGTTCGTTTTTCCACAATACTTGTAGTATTTCTAGTTCGGCTTCTGTTGGTTTTTTATTTCTCATGTGTAGTGTGTTTTTATTGTATCGGTGCACGGTTGACGGCACACGGCTCACAGATTATTTTTTGGCATTATTTCTTATTACGATAACTTTCGTACACAAATATATACGATTAGTTTCGTAGATGCAAATATTACTACGAAATTAATCGTAATAGGGTGTGAATTGTGTTGTTTTTTAGAAATTGATTAGATTTACAAGAGTAAGCTTCAAGAAACAGAAAAGTAAAATTCAAAAGCATGAGCAGAACAAATATTTTCATTTTAATCCTATCAATAATTACCATCATTGTTTTTGGTATAAAAATTTATTATTTAAAATTTTATACCGAACCAGAAAAAATTAATTATTCCAAAGTGATGGCAAGAGAAAACATTAGGAATAATAAAATAATGCTAATCACGGACAATAAAGAAAAGTATAAGCTAAATAAGAAATATAGATATACAAAAGCATTTGGTTTTGATTATATCTACGAAACTAAAGAAGACTACTCCTTATATCTTTTTATGGAAGAGGGAAATACGATTAATGCGTATAATTCAATCATTGAAGATTATATCACGTCAAAAGATAGTTTTTGGTATGATAAGATTGCTATTATAGAAGATAGCTTAATGTTTTTAAAAGCTGATAATTACGGAAAAAAATATGATATAGATTTATCATCATTAAAAGTACCAGCTAAAGAAGATTTACCGAAAACAAT
>CAZMEH010000694.1:0-7289 GCA_964564885.1 uncultured Saprospiraceae bacterium
TTATTTAACAACCAAATCAGTACTTTATCAAACTTAAAAATATAGTATTCTTCTAGTCTTGTCAGTTCTTTTTGAATAAACAAAATTCGCTCATGAGGCAAATTACTTTCTGCCTTTGATGCTTCCATTAGCTTCCAAAATACTTGTTCATTCATTTTATTCAAAACTAATCTTTTTAAGGATTTTTAGAATTTTTTTCGTTCTTACGCTTATGCTTTAGCACTTTAGCCTCTGTATAAAAGATAGTTTCCTCTGCTATATTTTTAGCTAAATCGCCAACTCGCTCAATCTTCTTAATCGTTGAAAACAATAGTAAGTATTGATCAATTTTACTTGGATTCCGCTGCGCATACTTAGCTATAATAGCAGCCGAATTTTTATTGATTTCATTTGCCGTTGCATCTTTTCCAAATACCCAGCGAGCCAGTTTTGTATTCTCAAAATTAAATGCATGAATCGCATCATCAATCATAGAAAGAACGGTATCAAACATTTCTATAAAGCGTAATTCCTTTAATAAATCCTCTTCGAAAGGCTCTTCTAATTGAGTTACATAGACAGACATACCTTCTGCATGATCGCCCATTCTCTCCAACTGTGTATTCACTTTCAAAGAAGCAATTACAAACCTTAAATCTATTGCCACAGGATTAAATAAGGCTAAAATCTTTTCACAATCCTTATCAATGCTCAATTCTGTCGCATTAACACGGGTTTCATAATGAATAATTTCTCGTGCTAAATCTTTATCTAAATTAATAAATGCTTCTTTTGCTTTTAACAATTGATTGCGTACCAAATACATCATATCAATAATCTGGTCTTTCAATCTTTGTAATTCCGCTTCTAAATGTGTCATTATATGTATTACTTTATTATTGTATTTTTTTTCTGATTTCTTGATTTATTAGTTGGCACTACGGTAAAAGAGTGAGTGATAAGTTTGAATATCGAGCGAAAATTAGACTTACTAGGTCTTGAAGACCTCGCAAGTCAGATCTTACCGACAATAAAAATCGTAGTACTATATTGTTGTATTACTTTGAAACTGATCATATTCTTACACAATGTTTCAATACAGCAATATAACCGTAAATCAATCTAGCAATGAATCTGCTAATTCTTTTAAATTTACTTTATCAAAAGTGCCTGAACTCATCATTAAGAGGTTTTTATTTTCAAAATGATGTGTGTTTAAAGCAGCTAACAAATCATTTTTATCCGTAAACACTTTCAAATTTGGGTGATTGAACGCCCTGCTCACCTCCTCTTTTGTAATCATAGGTAAACGTTTCATTTCCAAAGTATGTTCACTAAAATAAACGTAAGCCGTGTCCGCCGCCTCCATCGCATCCTTATATTGTGGCAAAAATACTTTATTCAAACTACTAAAAGTATGTAATTCAAAACACGCAATCAATTCACGCTTTGGAAATAGTTTTTTCAATGCATGAGCGGTCGCTTTTAATTTTGATGGTGCATGAGCAAAATCTTTGTAAGCAATCGAATTTTCTGTTTGCTTTAACAATTCTAATCGCTTTGACGCACCTGTGAAAGTCGCAATTGCTTCAAAAAATTGATCGTCAGACAATTCCAATTCATTACAAACCAATCTTGCAGCATTCATATTTTGAAGATTATGATCTCCAAAAATCTTCAAACGACTTTCTTTTTCCCCATGATTGACAATCGTCACACCATTTTCTATTCGATAACGATAAGTATCGTAAGCCTCTTGTCGAATGCTTCTATTTACTTTTGCGGCTATCTTTTGCAAATGCTCGTCCTTTATATAATAAGCTAAAAATCCGCCATCTTCGATCGTTGTAACAAACTTTTCAAATTGCGCTACATAGTTTTCAAATGTCGGAAAAACATTGATATGATCCCACGCAACACCCGTCAAAATCGCAATATGCGGTTTATAAAAATGAAATTTTGGCTCACGAACCAACGGAGAAGACAAATATTCATCACCTTCAATTATAATAATTGGTGCATCAGAGATGCGTACCATTCGGTCGAATCCTTCTAATTGTGCGCCAACCAAATAATCTGCATCGATATCCCAGTGGTTCAAAACGTGCAAAATCATAGCCGTAGTTGTCGTCTTTCCGTGACTTCCACCAATGACAATACGTTTTTTATCTTTCGATTGTTCGTACATGAATTCAGGATAAGAAACGATTCTTAAACCTAATTCTTGTGCTTTTTTAAGTTCTGGATTATCCGCTCTAGCATGCATTCCTACAATAATTGCCTCAATTCCTTCATCGATTCGCTCGGTATGCCAACCCATTTCGTCCGGCAATAAACCTACATCTGCTAAACGCTGACGAGAAGGATTATACACTTCATCGTCCGAACCCGTCACTTTAAATCCGTTATGGTGCAATGCTAATGCTAAATTATGCATCGCTGCGCCACCAATCGCAATTAAATGAATATGCTTTCGGTTATCCTTTTTTTCTTCCTTTTCTTTATTTTTCATCTTTTGCTGGAATATTTTATCCATCCATTGATACCAAGGTAATTTCATATTTTGTCGTTTCGTTATTAGTATAAATGAGGTTTACAAGATAGATACAAATCCATAGTACTGCGCTTTTTTTAAAATAGAGAGGAGCTTTTTTATATTTTTTTATTGATAAGTACTAAGGTAAGAATAACTTAACGGATAGGTTTAGCCCTTTATGGTTTTCGTAACGGAGAATATGTCGTCGAAGTCTCGAGACAAGTATTTTCCGTTACAGTTTGACGAAAAAGGTAAGAATTCAATTATCAAGTTATCTCTGCTCTCTGCTCTAAAATAATGACAAAAGTCGATTGATTTTTTTAAACCACTCATTATTTCACTTCTTTTTTCCTAATTAGCTTGTTTTTCAATAAATAATCTGATAGTTGTTTTGCAATCAATTCATTACCCAAAGTAGAATAATGACTGGCTTGAGTTCCTACAAAAAGTTTACTTAACTCCTCTTTTGACAATACCTCATAAGAAGAAACAACCTGTTTATTATGCGCTATTTTTTCCCAAATCTCATTATTAGGAATACTTTCCGATCGTTGCATTTTTCTTAAATCATTATAACTTGCTAACTTTAGCATTACATAAACGGCGGTCTCTGCTTCAACTGATTGTTGCAACGGTTCTATTAATTCCTGCATTAATGCTTGTCCTTCCAGGTGCATGTCAATATTTTTTAAAGTCTCTATTCTATAATATTGCTGATAAATTTGATACAAATATAAGTTATCAAAAAATTGACGACCGACTCTTGGAATACTTTTAAAATATTCATACTCAAAATACGATTGTTGCTCATAGTTAACAATAACAGAATCTACAATTTTATTTGGTTGAATAGTTGGCAAATTAATCCAACTTAACGAATCTGATTTAAATATTGCCCGAGGTTTTGTATATAAAATACCTGTCGGAGGATGGCTGCAATATTTAAAAATATTCAAATTTAGCCAACATTCAGAAAGATGAACACCTTGAACCACAATATCTGGCTGCAACTTTTTGGCTTGATATTCCCAGCGCAATAAAACTTGATCATTGCCGAAACTACCAACGCCCATATTCAACACTTCAACTGTTTTTCCTGCTTCTATTAATTGTTTTTCCAGATAAAAACCCAAAGAATTAGTATCTGCAACTTCTGCCGATAACATCACCGAACTCCCTAAAAATAAAATACGAACCGTGTCTTCCGATGGCTCAATATTATATTCTCTAAGACCTCGAATACCTAAACTATTGAAATGCATTAAGCTATCCTGAGAAACGGAATTTGGTCGATGTGTCCAACCTGTAATAGAATCATATTGGAAATAACTCGTTGTATCCGTTTCCAATTGATCGTATATTTTTTGCCATTCGCTCACCGTTCGAGTTTTGACAAATGGATAGCTTCCTAAAAAATAAATAACACCATTAGATTGATAACCAACTATTTGCAATAATATTTCTATTGTTACAAGTAAGACGATGATGAATTTAATGGTTTTTTTTAGCGTTTTGATACTATGATTATATTTACTTAGAAGTTTTTGAAGTTTATTACAGGCTATTTCTTAGTTTATAATGTATTTAAGTATTCTATTAAATTATCCACGTCTGTCCACGGATTCCTTTCTGTAACGTGTTTTCCTTTTTCAATTCGTTTCCTTTGCCAAGCTCCATTTATTATTGCGGCATCCAATTTATCTTTCAAGTTTTCAAAATCATTTTGCTTTGCTTTTTGATAACTTGGATAATGTTTCTTCAATTCATTTTCCAATACTTTAGCATCAGTATATGCTTTTGCACTTTTAGAAAAATGTAACAAATACCAGTTTTCAAAGCAAAATGAAGAAAAAGCAACTTCAAAGCCTTCGGCTAGTGCCTCATCATAAGCTGATTGTCGGTTTGCATGATTATCATGATCAAAGACTAACCAAACTTGGTCATAAGCGTTATTTTCTCGTTTTGCTTCCTTGTTTTTAGTAATTGCTTCTGTGACAATTTGTTTTGGAGCAGAACGTTTTGCTTTGGCAATGTCAATATTAGTTGCTGCCATTTTTTGCTTAAAATCAACATCTTCTCGCATCGCACGAAAGTAATTTCTTTCTGTTTCTCCTTCGCAAAGTATCAATAAGCGTTTCTTAACCGAACGCTTTTTACGTTTATTCGATTTACGCTTGTGGCTCATGTTCAAAGTTAATTTGGAAGTTAAATGTTTTTAGGTTTGGAACGCCGCCAAAGCGATTACTCAAATACCATTTATCAAAAGGCACATCTTTTCTAACGCCTTCGACATCGGTTAAAGAGAATAAATCTGATATGCCAAATTCATCTTTTTCTACGAACCAAACTTGATCCCGACGAAGGTTATTTTCTTTTGAAAGTAATTCTGTGTCGTGTGTTGAGATGATTAATTGCGCATTATTTTTATTGATTTCTTTATTGTTGAATAGGCTTAATAGGAATTTGCTAATTTGAGGATGAAGGCTATTTTCGAATTCATCTATTACTATAGTAGCTCCACGCTCTAAAACACCTAGTAATAAACCAACAATTACAAATAGTTTTTGCGTTCCTGTCGACTCTCTTTCTAGTTGAAATTTTTGTTCCGTTATTTCACCAGTTTTATCTTTATGTTTATGATATGTATAAATTCGATAATCTGTATCTTCTTTTCCGAATTTACCTTTAATTTTTTCAATTTCAATTTTAGAAATTCCTGTATCTAGACTCTTAATTAATTTTATGAAGTTTTTATAAGATATCGTTTCTTCTCTTCTATACATTGCTAAAGCGATTATATCTGTAAACCGCCTATCACTTTCATTATCTAAAAAAGGGATACAAAGAAAATAATTCCTAAAATGAACAGACAGATTAATTAACTGAGACATTTTATTGTTCACTCCATTCGATAAATATAACTGAGGTTTATCTGTAATGTTTCTAACAGTATTTTTTTCGCCCTTTAAACTTGCTCCAAATTCATAATCATCCTTTTCTCTTTTAAACAATAAACTTTGCTTGTTATTAGGATAATAATATAGAAATTCGCTGATAATTTCCTTTTCATTATAACAAAATGAATAATGATATTTAACATTCTTAGATATCAAATAAATTTCAAAAACTGTTGGTTCAGTTATACTTACTTCATCAAATTCAAAAGGAAAATATACTTTTTCTAATGATTTTTTATTTATAGATGAAAAATTTGCAGAATTTAAAATAACAATATTCATCATCCCAAATGCATCAATAAAATTACTCTTACCAGAAGCATTTGCACCATAAATCACAGCAGACTTTAACAAAGTTGTTTTATTAACTTCAAAAGTGTTTTGCGCTTGCGTCTTATCCGAAGCATCCGCCACCATCGAAAAGGTGGTTTTATCTTTAAATGACTTGTAGTTCGTTACACTAAATTCAATTATCATATCGATTTAAGTATTTAGTTTGTATTTTATTTTCAATTTAATACTTTAAAAGCATAAAAGGTGTGATTTATGTAGATTAAAACCTACATGAAGCCAAAGACCGCATTCAAACTTCTAAAACTAATAAACAAGGTAACGGCAATCACAACTAAGCCTAATATGTTCTGCGTCATTGAATTAGTAAACTTTCCTAAAACGCTTTTTTGATTAGAAATATACAAGAGAAATCCTGCGATAACTGGCAATAAAATACCATTCGCTATTTGTGCAAACTGTATAATTTCGATAGATTTGAAGTTGAGCATTGCCATAATTGTACCTAATGCTAGGATAAACATCCAAACGGCTTTGAAGCGTTTATCACTGAAGCCACCTTCCCAGCGCAACAAACCAGAAGTAGCCATCGCAGCGGCTAAAGGCGCAGTAATTGCCGAAGTAATACCTGCGGCAAACAAGCCCATTGCCATGAAATACTTTGACCAACTGCCTAGAATCGGCTCTAATTGAACAGCCATATCGCCCGCATTTTCAACACCTGAACCAGAACCAAATGCAGAAGCAGAGGTAATGACAATACAAATTGAAATAATACCGCCTAGCATAATTGCTACAATATTTTCTATTCTTAAATCTTTTAGATCACTTGCATTTTTCCATTTTTGGCTGACGCTTGAAGCATGCAAGAAAAGATTGTAAGGCACAACAGTCGTTCCGATTAAGCCAATAACTAATAACATACTATCAGTCGGAACTTGAGGAATAAACATGCCTTTGAAAATAGCACCTAAGTCTGGTTTAATAACAATTGCCGTAATGACAAAGGTCACACTCATTGTCAGAACTAGACCAATTAGGAATTTTTCAATGGTCTTGTATTTACCTGTATTCAGCAGAAAGAAAGCCGTTAAACCGATGAAGAGCGGATTGAGTTGTATGCCGTTTGTTTCAAAAGTGCCAAATAAATACTGTGTTCCAAGGACAGAACCTGCAATATTTCCTGCTTCGTATGCGCCATTTCCAATCACAATAGCTGAAATAACGAGCACTACGCTAATAATACGAGCAACAGGTGTTTTGAATTTTTCGCTAATGGCTTCGCCCAATCCTGCTTGAGTTATCAAGCCTAATCTAGCTGCCATTTCTTGAAGAATCGTTGTCGCAATAATGGAGAAAACTAATGCCCAAAGAAGTGTGTAACCTGTATTAACGCCCGTTAGGGTACAAATAGTCAATGTGCCTGGACCAATGAAGGCAGCAGCAACAAGCGTACTAGGGCCGAAATATTTTTTCATAAAATGATTGTTAAATTGCTGTAAGTGAAGGAATATAAATAACTAGCA
>CAZMEH010000695.1:0-9157 GCA_964564885.1 uncultured Saprospiraceae bacterium
ACTATTCTTTGAAAGTTGATTTTACAGCTGCTTTTAAAGAACAAAAGATAAACTATAATCTTATAAAAAAGCCAAGATAACATGTAAGTACTTGGACGAATTTTGGAAGATAAGTTCACATGTTTTTTTGTAAACAATTGATAGTCAGCATATTTTTGATGTATTAAATTATTGAGTTTTTTGACGAAAATATGAATCAAATAAAAATCATAGGCTGTGGTGTTTCTGGCTTGACAACGGCAATTGTAATGCTAGAAGCAGGTTATAATGTTCAAATCATAACGGATAAATTACCGAATGAAACGACTTCGGCTAAGGCAGGTGCAATTTGGTTTCCATATGCAATAGAACCAAAAGAGCAAGCCAATATTTGGAGTTTAGAATCTTATAAGAAATATGAAACACTTTGTAATATAGCAGTAGCAGGCGTTTCTATGATTGATACAATTATTTTGATTGATAAGGAAGAAGATGCTTGGTGGAAAGATGCTATTCCAAAAGACCAAATTAGAAAAGCAACGGATGAAGAGATTCCAAATGGTTATCATTTAGGCTACGTGATGAATGTACCACTAATTTCACCACCTATTTATTTAGAATTTTTACTAAAACAATTTAAAAGACTTGGCGGAGAAATTACCGTTCAGTACGTCAATTCCATTGAAGAATTGAATACAACAGAAAATATAATTGTCAATTGTACTGGTTTGGGTTCACGAGAATTAGTGAACGATAACTCGATGTATGCGATTCAAGGACAAATAGTGAAAACTAAAGCAGCCGCAAATATTAATTGTATTATTGATGAAACAGAAAGAGGCGTGATGGAAGGTTTTGGGTATGTTTTTCCTCGTCCTGATGCGCTTATCTTAGGTGGAACAGCGGTTAAAGGCAATGAAAGCAGGATTCCAGCTGATAAAACAGCGCAAGAAATTATTGAACGATGTCAATTGATCGAACCTAATTTACAGCATGTAGAAATAGAATCCACTTATGTTGGTTTGCGTCCTGCAAGACCTTCTATAAGGTTGGAGCGAAATGGAAACATAATTCATAATTATGGTCATGGTGGAGCAGGATTTACAGTAGCTTGGGGCTGCGCTTGGGCAGTTCGGGATTTAATGTTCAATGTATAATGTATAATGTGGAATTTCTTATGTTGACTTATCACTATTCAAATAATGAAAACCTTACCTTTGTGGTTTATAGGTAATTTGTGGGTGAAGACAAATATTGACTAATAGCCGCAAGACGGATTATTGGCATATTTACAAATATTAAAAGAGAAAATGGTTAAGCGAATAGAGATAAAGATTTTACCGAAGGATATAGAAGATTTGGAAAAAATCAAAGTACAAGCAATAGCACAATCAAAGCTAGATAAGGAGACAATCTGGGATGTTGTTGTTGCGAAACGTTCGATTGACGCTCGTAGTCGCCAGCCTATTTTTAGATTACAAGTAGATTTATACATTGAAGAAAATGCGCCAGAGCCATTTTTGCATTTAGCGCATTATCAAAATAGATCAACCGCTCAGAAAAAATGTATCATTATTGGAGCAGGGCCAGCAGGATATTTTGCGGCATTGGAGTTGATTGAATTAGGAATACAGCCGATTATTTTTGAAAGAGGAAAAGGCGTTCGTGAGCGTCGAAGAGATTTGAAAGCTATTCAACAAGATGGCGAAGTGAACCCAAATTCTAATTATTGTTATGGCGAAGGCGGTGCAGGAACATATTCTGATGGCAAGCTTTATACTCGTTCGTTGAAGCGTGGAAATATTCTAAAAACACTTCAATTATTGGTGGAGCATGGCGCAACGACGGATATTTTACAAGATGCGCATCCGCATATTGGTACAAATAAATTACCACAGATTGTTACTAATATTCGAGAAAGTATTTTGAAATTTGGTGGTGAAATACATTTTAATTCATCTGTAACTGACTTTATTACAAAAGATGAAAAAATCCTTGGTGTAGTTGTAAATGAGGAAAAAGAACATTTTGCGGATAGTATTATTTTAGCAACAGGTCATTCTGCAAGAGATGTTTTTAAAATGTTAGATGACAAAAATATCACAATTGAAGCGAAGCCATTCGCATTAGGTGTACGTATTGAACATCCTCAACCACTGATTGATAGCATTCAATATCGTCAAAAAAAGCGAGAAGATAATTTGCCAGCTTCTAGCTACAAACTGGTTTGTCAAGTCAAAAATCGAGGTGTTTTCTCATTTTGCATGTGTCCAGGTGGCTTAGTTGTGCCAGCTTCCACTGCGCCAGGCGAAATCGTGGTTAATGGAATGTCTCCATCTCGCCGTGATTCTCCTTACGCTAATTCAGGAACTGTCGTTGCCGTCGAATTAGAAGATTTAGCAGCCTATAATAAATACGGTGTTTTTGCAGGATTAGAATTTCAAAAACACGTTGAACAAAACATGTTTCGAGCAAGTGACGGTACTCAAAAAGCTCCTGCACAGCGTTTGACAGACTTTATTAACGGGAAAGTTTCTGATAGTTTACCTGACACTTCTTACATTCCAGGTTTACAGAGTACCAATTTAAAAGATTTATTACCTAGTTTTATTTATCAACGATTGAGAAGTGGTGTGATAGAGTTTGGTAAGAAAATGAAAGGTTATATGACCGAAGAAGCCAATGTAATTGGTGTAGAAAGTCGAACTTCTTCGCCTATTCGTGTTCCAAGAAACCGTGAAACTTATATGCATGAAGATATGGAAGCGTTGTTTCCGTGTGGTGAAGGTGCAGGTTACGCAGGTGGAATTTTATCTGCTGCAATGGATGGTCAAAATGTGGCTAAAGCAGTGAAACGTTATTTAAGGATTGATGAATAAATAATAGGCTACTCGTCTAGTACCGCCTGCGGCCAATATTTTTTGAAGTGAATGATAGTAAGTGCGATCTATACTTTTGGGATAAAATCCACGATAGTAATCGGGAGGAATGGGTTCAACTTGTATATCGGAGCATTTAGGGCATTTACAATTAGAGGAAATGTTACTGCTCGGGATGCTACTATGTATCGCTCCGTCGGAGCTTTTATTTATCTTCCTACAAAAAAACATACTCAAGTATTTCGCTGAATACCCTTAGGTAAGAATTACGAATTACGAATTATATAATGCACGTTAATCTGTGTATTCGTAATTCGTAATTCGTAATTTTTAATTGAGTCTAATTTCCTTTGTGAATAATCACCAGCTTAGCGGGCTTGTATTTATCCTGCGAACGCAAACTAAACTCGTGTATCACTTCACCGTTGGATAAAATCATTACATAAGCCGTATTTTCACCACTAGAACGACCCATTGACTCGGCTACGAATAAGAAAGTATTCTCTGTATTAGGTTTCAAATTAATATCCAAATTTCTGAAATCTCCAGTTAATGTGTAATTATCCAATATCACTTTTCCCTCTTGTTTAATCGTCACCGCATCGCCATCAACCTTAGAATTATCCTTGATTTGAATAATCAAATTGGTATCAGAAACCGTTACAATACGTTGGCTCGACGGTTTTTTATTTGCGGCACTTGGAACGTAAACAATAGGAAGTAGAATATTATTTTTATCCAATCGAAGTTTATATTTCCTAACCTCTTTTCCGTCAACGATGATCGTTGCTTCTACATCACAAGTCGCACTTTTTAGTAAATGGAACGATTCGATTAATAGGATTTTCTCCTGTTTGGTATTAATATTAAAAAACAATTCCTTCGCAATAGAATTATTAATAACGAAAGGTTTGCTCAGTGATTTTTCATCCAAAGAAACTTGGATCTTCTGATTAAGACTTTGCTTATTAAGCGTTTTTAATTTTAGCGTAACCGCAGTAGAGTTTACTACAAGTGGCTCTAAAATTTTATTATCCATCACCACCTTGTAAGTTGATTTTGGCATTTCGACTTCTGCAACAGGGACAATTGTTGCTTTATCAGGATTTTTAGCAACGTGCGTTATTCTAATAACCGCATTTTCTTCCTGCGTCAACACTAATTTATAAATATCATCAAACGCTTTTCCATCAACAATTAATCGAATAGCAGCCGTATTTTGAGAATCGTATCTTCCCATATCTTCTGCTATAAAAGTCAAATAATTTGCTTTTTCTGTGATTAGATTGAAGCGATAAGTTTCCTTTTTGCGTTTACGCTGAACGAGTTTATCTCGGCTTTGCTCTCCGATGAACTCCGAATTATTCATTGTAATCGAAATTCGATCTTCGTCAAATTCATCATAATCCCAAACTTCCACTTCTATATTAGGTGACGTAACAAAAATCTGGTGCTGCACCCTATTTGTTCGATTGCGATAATCTTTTTTGAAATATTTATCAGCAGGCTTTTCTACTTGTACCGTTTTTACTTTTTCAGCAGGTACATCAATAGACTTTGGCTTTTCTTCTGGTAATTCTTGAACGACTACTGGCGTCGCCAATTCTTCAAAAACTTCATTGATTTGTTCTTTCTTCAACGGGAGATTAAAAGCTTTCACTTCGTCGAGAACACCTTCAAATTTCATGGCATTATTGAAGTTTTTACCAATACTCAAGCGATCAGCACGTTGATACATTTCATTGTACAAAGTTACTTTATTGGTTTTGAAAACCACTTTGTCTTGAAAAATAATACGGGCTTCAAAGCCATCATAACTATACGAAATAAAATACCATTGACCATCTTCTAATATAATTGGCTCAATGCCAAGGTAGCTTCTTTCGTCTTTTAAAAACAGTGCCTTGTTTTGGATACCCAATTGTAAAAAACGGTCTGTTTTGTTTACTTTAGAATTGACTTTTTCTTGTAAAAGAATAGTTTGAGTTCGTTCGACATCTAATGGACGAATCCAAAAAGAAACCGTAAAGTCTTCTTTTACATCGATTTCTTTAATATTAAAATAGTGATTAGTACCATTTAAATAAACACCAAAACCTTTCCTACCATCGGCAACATTAGGTGCTCTACCTCCGCTGATAGCTGATAAATAATCAGATTCACCGGCATCAAAAGTCCAATGTTTGATTAATCCATCGTCTTGAGCGTTGATGAAAAAAGTGCAACTAAGAAGAATGAATATAATTGAATAACGCAGCATGTGTTCTCTTTTTTAATACAGGCGAAAAATAGATTTTTTATGAGTTTAAGTAAAAAATCAAAATGTTAGACGTTTTCAAAACGTCTAATGTCTGATTGTAAAGACTACTTTTAAAACATAAAGTATCATAAAGCATCTTATACTTAGCAAAATGCGTGTCAAGTTTCCTCAAAAATATCCTAATAGAACGACTATTCAAAGAAAAACAGATATTGAAAGAAATAACTTTTCAGATAATCTTTTGTACAAATCATAATTCGTAATTAAATTACTCTTGTTTTTGTAGTTTAAGAACACGTTGAATCTCCTTTTGTGCTTTGCTATTGACACCTTCCGTAACAGATGCATTATTTAAAATTTCTTGTAATTTTGCTTTGCGAGCTTCCTCTTCTTCAATTTTTATACGCTTCTGTTCAATGCTATTTTCTTTTTTAACAATATCATTTTTTAAATTATCAATACGACGTTCAATATCATCAAAACCATCTTTGATTTCTTCAATTTCCTGTTCTAGCCGCTTAATCCTATCCAAATAATGTTTGAATAAATTCTCAATAGTCATATCAATACTAACGCCTCGATAAGCTGAACCTGGATCTGGATTGTCGATTGTTTTCTCTGGTTCATCGTGCTCAATGGCTTGAAATTGAACCAAATAATCTCGCACACCTTTTTCTTCCAAAGCATTTTTAATGATTTCATAAGAACAATAAGCACGCAAAAAAGCTAACTCTTCATTTGTAATGCGTCGTCGCTCACCTTCATCAATTTTAAAGGTTTTAGTTTCGCCTTCTCTCGTTGTATATTCTTGAAAAATATCCTTTTCGCCCGTGTACCAAATGCTCAATAATTTTCCGCCGCCTTTCCAATCTGCATTTCCAATGACTTTAAGTTTGACTTCTAGTTCAGATTTATTCGGAACTTTGTCAACAGGCTTTAGCAAAATTTCCATCAATTTAGTCGTCGTATTTACAATATCTGTGGTACAATATTTTCCAAGTTGATAACCCGTTGTTGTCGGTTCAAGGCTAGAGGCGGTATTTCGTTTTGCAAATTTAAATTCAACAATTGCATCGTCAATCGTCACGGACTTTTGATTATCCATGATGCCTTCTCGCTCAATTTGTTCTAGCAAAGCGTCAATCTTATTCAACGTTTCCATTGATTCCTCTTTGACACTTCCCAATTTGATTTCAACGGTTTGCGTTCGTTTCCTATCAATATTTTTAATTTCCTGTTCAATTTGCTCAATACGCTGACGGTCGGTTTTGATTCCTGCTTGAAAGTTTTTAATGGCAGAACGGTCTGATTTTATCGTCACTTCAATTTCTTCAATTTCATTTTTGATATTAACAATATTATCATCGACTTGACTAATATTATTTTCATAATGCATTTTGTGCGAAGTAAATTTGCTTTTGAGCCAAGTTTGATAATTTTTAGCTTCATTCAAACCTTCAATTTCGCCATACTTCTCATTCAGCTTTATGATTTTATCAATCAAAGCCTGATCACGTTTCGTCCTATTTGATTTTCCCAATTCATAAGCAATACTATAATTCACCAAAGCATTCACGGTATCGCCTTTTTCTTCAAAAATCATTGCTTGCGCCATGTAGAAAGTAACAGGATTTTTCTTAACCATTTCTTGTTTCATGCGGTCGCCTGTTTCTCCTTGCGTCGCCAAGATGGTTTCTAAATCCAATAAATCACCTTCTTTCAACGCTTTATTAAAAGATTTCTCTACTTTATTTGGTGCAAAATAAGCAATCATTCTAGTCCAAAATGTCACTTTAGGTTTCTTACCTGCTGGCTCAGGCGCAACATTTTTTGAATATTTAACATTTTTCATAATGCTAAATTGAGGTGTTTGAACCGTTTCAAACTTTTTGCGTTTCGCTAATGCCTGCGTTCGTTTTCGTGCATCATCAAACAAAGCAATCCAATGTGCTTTAGATAAATTACTCTTCTGCGTTTGCTTGTGCAACGCCTTTAAAAAAGATTGTGTAAATGCGCCACCTTCGGATTTGCTAATATAGGAAGGCTGACCGCTTCGACTGCTCGACACCAAAATACTACCCTCTGCTTGTAAAAACAAGCGACGATATTTTAGCTGAGTAGCAAGCGGCGGCGTTAGATTACTGACAATATCTTCAGTATTTGTATAATTTTCAGCATCTAAATCCAGTTCATTATTACAGGCTTCGCCTATGACAATCGTTAGCCTTGCGCCTTTTTGATTTAACTCACGGCTGATGTCTTCCAAATTAACAGAAGATTCATCCAAATCTTGTTGAGAAACGACGCCTGAAGTATTTTTGAAAACCACATTCGGATAAGGATTATTACTCTGATAACCGTGTCCTAAAAAATAAAAAAGAATAATATCTTTCGATAAATCTACCTCTTCCAAGTCATTAATAACCGACTGATAACTGCCTAATGTAAAGGCATCACCAGTGCGGTAATATAACTTAGAACGCAAGCCAGTTTGGTTAATAATCGTTTCTATTTCACTAGAAATGAGGTTAAATGATTTTTGGCTACCATCGCCAATAGTTGCATCGTGGGTTGCGGCAAAAACGATGGCATGAATGGTTTGACCATAGGATAAAGACGAGCAAAAAAATAAAATTATTAAAAATAAATTTACCTTAGTCCAAGTAGAATGATTAATCATAAAAGAGGTATTTATTCTGGTTCGGATAGTAAGGAATGAGGATTAAATAAATTTACATTTTTAGGGACGTTATTTTATTCTAATTTTTTGCTTGTAAAAGTGACTTTATCTGGTATAAACGAACTTTTTTCAAGTAAAAAGTAGGATAAAAGGACAGCATTAAGATGTAAATTTATTTGGTTGTCATTCCTAAGTGTATTTTAGGTTTACGATTTCAGATTGATAATTACAAATAATTTATAATCAAATGAAATTACTTATTTCAATAATAAGGTAAACTCAATGTTTTTTATTAATCAAATAAAGGTATTAAAAGTAAATGGAGCGTCGTGTCATTCATTGATTTTCTGCTTGCTTTCCAGTAAATTTAATCAAAAATAGACGAGCGGTTTAATAAAATCGAATTTTGAAAAGTATTAACTACAACATCAAAGAAACTATTATGAAAAAAAAATTGCTTTCACTACTCATACTATTTGTTTTATTTGTTTCGCCGCTGTTGGCACAAGAAGTGATCCCGCCAGCAACCGTCAAAAGCATTGAAAAAGTATTCGCACATGCTAGTGTCGGATATGAGGAATTAAACGCTTGGGAATTGCTCATAGCGGCTAGAATTTTGATAAAGAATCCTAAAATACAAGATTTTAAAATGCCTTCGGCTAATACTAAAGATACTTTAAGAGCGGATGAGTTTCATAAAGATTTCTTTGATCCAGAGAAAATATTAATAGATGCTATAAAAATGACGCCTGTTGATGCAAAGTTATTAAAGTTTGCTATTGTAAAACTTGAAAAAGACTTGCCAGATTATCGAAAAATGGAAACAAAATTCCGTGAAGAAGGGAGTATTATTCAAGTCAAAAACTATATGATTGGCTCAAAAAACAGTAAAACCATTAAAACAAAATTCGACTCTAATCAGAAAGTAACGCTTTCGGTTCGTGTAGGAAATGACCTTCGTTTATCTGTTTTTGATGCTGAAAAACAAAAAGTCGGTAGTAGTAAATTTATTGGTGATGCTAGAATGCTAAGTTTCATAGCCGAAGCAGAAGGCGAACATCATATCAAAATTGAAAATGTTTCTAATCACTCTAATGATTGTCTATTGATGATTGAAACTAGGTAGGTATTAGGGATGTCTAATATCTACGGTTAAAAAAAACGTCATTCTTTCATCACTCTGACTAGAAAACATCATATCTTTGTTTGTAGAACGTCAAAAGACTTACTTATCCCTATTCAAACGCATCTAATAAAAAACTTGGTAAGAATATTGAATACATATAAATAATACATATTGATATTATTTATTTATTGACAAATCTATAAAATAAAGACGTGAAAGGATTAAAAAATAAT
>CAZMEH010000696.1:0-1656 GCA_964564885.1 uncultured Saprospiraceae bacterium
TAGATGTTTTGAAAAAAGCATTGGAAGTTACTGTAAATGGTCAAGAGTTATTTGATGCATTTCAAGTGACTTATAATGTATTTGACCAAAGTTTAGCCACTATTGCAAATGATTTTAAAACGCCTAATAAGCGATTAATTATAAAAGAAGCATTGGCAAATGGAAGAGTTTTTCCAAATGCTAGTTTTCCACATTACAAAGAGCTGTACAATATTTTGAATCAATTGGCAAAAAAAATACAATGTTGGTGTAGATGCGATTGCATTACGATTTTGCGCTGATACTTTGTCGCCTTTTAAGGTGCTAAGCGGTGCAGCTATCGAAGAACATATCAACGCAAATTTGAAAGCAAATGGTTTTGAATTAACTGATGATGAAGTTCAATTGTTACAGAGCTTTAGCGTAGAACCGACAATTTATTGGCAGGAACGCAAGCGATTAAGTTGGAATTAGGACAATTAACGGTTGAGGAATTAGCTGTCAGACGACTTTAGGTCGTCTGACAGCTTTCGCATCATCAAAAAACTTATTTAAACAACGGAGAGGAAATGAAAATTCTGGCATTTGCAGGTAGCAGCAACAGCGCATCTATCAACAAACAATTGGTAACTTGGGTAGCTTCAAATTTCAATAACGATGATGTAAGCATTTTGGATTTGAATGATTTTGAAATGCCTATTTTCAGTGTTGATAAAGAGCGTAAAAATGGCATTCCTTCATTAGCTTTAAATTTTGCAAAAGCAATTGATAATGCTGATTTATTATTGATTTCATTAGCAGAGCATAATGGAAATTTTAGTACCGCTTTTAAGAATATTTTGGATTGGGTTTCTCGTATTCCTAAACGTTCTATATTTGAAAATACGCCCATCTTATTAATGGCAACTTCAACAGGACGACGAGGCGGAGGTACGGTTTTGACGATAGCTGAAAGGCGTTTCCCTTATGATGGCGGTGAGATTTTGGATACATTTTCATTACCGAGTTTTGATGATAATTTTGAAATAGAAAAAGGTGTTACGCACCGGTTTTATAGAAAAGAAATCATTGAAAAAATAGATAAGATTAAAAAACAGTTTTATCGTTTCAACTTGATGTTAGGGAATGATTTTGAAATTGGAAAACCGTTGCCAGAATGGAGTTTAGAAAGTATCTATGGTGAGGAAGTTCCAAAAATAGCCGATTTTAAAGGAAAACCTCTGTTGATTTTGTTCTTCTATTTGGGTTGTACAGGCTGTAAAGGTCGAGCTATTCCGTTTGCAAATCGAGTGGTTTATGAAGACAAAGGCGTTCAAGTACTTGGCATTCATACTCGATTTGAAGGAAAACCATATACAATAACGCAATTAAAAGCAGCAAAAGAAGAATATGTTATCCGTTTTCCGTATTTCCAAGATAAGGAACACGCTCAGACATTTTGGAAATATAAAGCACCTGGTACGCCGCATTGGGTTTTAGTAGATAAAAATGGCATTGTTACTTATGCGTTGTTTGGCTCAGAACCTAATAATGCGTTGTTGCGATTAGATTTAAAAATAGCAGAGATGTTGAGTGTTTCTTAAAAAATGAATTGCTGTAATTGTTCGATTATGTAAGTTTACTCACTTGATGACTTTAAGTCACCAAATGAGTGTTTTGTGCTTAAAGAAAATATTT
>CAZMEH010000697.1:0-5166 GCA_964564885.1 uncultured Saprospiraceae bacterium
TAGATATGTTACAAACGTTAGGAGAAGGACAACTCGATGTTTTTCCTGTCTCACAAAAGGTTAATTCCACTACCTTTAATAAAGCGGAACTTTATCAGCCAATACAATTACCTCCTACGCTGTTTTAATGTAGGTAGAATGTTCAATTCGTAATGTTCAATTAGTAGTTGCTTATATGACTTCTGTGGTTAATAGCTTAAAGTAGATTTGTAGTTTTAAATTAGATTTCTCTTAAAACCCTTAATCTAAAACCGTTAATGTGCTTATATGAATCAATCTCTTTATAGAGAAAAAATAATGTTCAGATAATGGGATAATTGAGTAATTAAATGAAGAATAATGAAGGCTGATTTGTAGTAATTAAAACATTGCTAGAGTGTATAAATGACGATTTCATTCGCTTCTCAATCTAATTGCTCAACTATTCGGTTGTTCAATTGTTAGTTAAGAGTATTCACCTGACATAAAACTGACCTAAGTCTTTGTCTAAGAACAAATTAAGACAGAATAATTTAATACTTTTTGAAACGTTAAAGTATAATCGATGTTGAAACATTTTTTTTATTTTAACGTAAAACCAATGGCGAAATAGTATGTTTACCTATACTTTGTGTATGATGGGTAAGAGATGATATGTTTTACTAGTTTTCACCAAACAGTTTTGAACACAAATTAATAGGAAAAATTATGGCAATAATGAAAGACAATTATCAACTACTTATACAACGCCTCGATAAATTTATACGAAAATATTACGTAAATAAATTAATTAGAGGTGCTCTTTATAGTATTGCTTTAGTATTGGGTTTGTTTATAACACTTTCAGTGTTAGAGAATTACATGTATTTTCCTACAAGCACTAGAAAAATTTTATTCTTTTCATTTATTGGAATTAGTGTAGTTGCTATGGGTAAATGGATTGCATTACCATTAATGAATTACTTCAATTTGGGTAAAGTCATCTCTCACGAAAAGGCAGCATCTATAATAGGAAATCATTTTTCGGATGTAAAGGATAAGCTATTAAATGTTTTACAATTAAAAGAACAATCAACAGCAGGTCAATATACTAGTTTGATTAATGCAAGTATTAATCAAAAAGTAGCAGAGCTCAATCCTGTGCCTTTCCGTTCAGCAATTAACCTTTCTCAAAATCGAAAATATTTACGTTTTGCATTGCCGCCGTTAATGTTATTGGTGTTAATATTGTTTGTTGATGCTTCTATTATTAAAAATGGTACAAATCGCTTAATCCGTAATGATGAAGTATTTGAACGTGAAGCTCCTTTCAAATTTGTGTTGCAAAACAAAGATTTGAATGTTGTTCAGTTTGAAGATGTCGAGCTTGAAGTGAAAATTGATGGCGACGTGCTTCCTAATGAGGTTTATATAAATGTTGATGATTATAAGTATAAACTTAAAAAGGTAAACGATAATACATTCACCTATAAATTGAATAAGGTTGCAAAAGATACCCGCTTCAATTTCTTTGCAAGTCGTTTCAATTCTAATTCTTACGACCTATCTGTTTTGAAAAAACCTAATTTAGTTGGTTTTGATGTAAAGTTAAATTATCCTGCCTATACAGGTCGTAAAGACGAAGTTGTTTCAAATATTGGTGATTTGGTTGTTCCCGTAGGAACGAATATTTCTTGGACATTTGAATCACAAAATACAGATGAAGTAGCGGTTGATTTTTCTAATAATCCGAAAACAAATATTTTAAAAAGAACAGGAAAGCAACGTTTCAACTTAAATAAACGCCTTTTGAAGGATGTTTCGTACATGGTCTATGTATCCAACGAAAATCTAAGAAAAGCAGATTCTGTTAATTACAGTATCAGCGTTACGCCTGATGTTCATCCTAATATTAGTGTAGAACAGTTTGAAGATAGCACGCAAAAGAAACTATTGTTCTTTGCTGGGGAAGTTGCGGATGATTATGGTTTAAGCAGATTGAGTTTTAATTATACATTAGAACGAGAAGAAGGAGAGACGATCAAAAAATCTATTCCCTTAGAAATGAGCTTAGGTAAGCAAGCATCATACGATTATACTTGGGATTTGATAGAAATGGGTATGAAACCTGGTGATAAGTTGACTTATTTCTTTGAGGTATTGGATAATGATGCTATCAATGGTGCTAAATCAGCGAAGACAGGTATTATGACGTATTCTGTGCCAACTGTTGATGAGTACGAACAGATGGAAGAAAAGAATGACAAAGAGATTAAGGATGATTTGAAAGATGCAATGGCTGAGTCTAAAAAGCTACAAGAGGATGTTAAAGAGATGCAAAATAAGCTATTGCAAAAGAAGGAATTAGATTGGAAAGATCGTAAAGAGATTGAAAAACTGTTGGATCGTCAGAAGGAGTTGGAAAAAATGATTGAAGATGCGAAGAAGAAATTTGAAGAAAATCTTGAGAATCAATCTGAATTTGACGAGCCAAACGAAGAAATAAAGGAAAAACAAGAGCAACTGGAAGAGCTTTTCAACGAAGTCTTAGATGATGAAATGAAAGAAATCATGCGTAAGATGGAAGAGTTGATGCAAGAAATGAACAAGGAAGATGCGCTGGAGGACTTGGAGGAGATGGAAATGTCTGATGATAAAGTAGAAAATGAATTAGACCGGTTGCTTGAACTTTTCAAACAATTAGAGTTTGAAAAGGAAATGAGCGACACAGAGAAAAAGCTAGAAGAGTTAGCTAAGAAGCAAGAAGAATTGAGTGAAGACACAGAGAAAGGAGAGAAGAGTGATGAACAATTAAAAAAGGAACAAGAAGAACTGAATAAAGAATTCGAGGAAATCCAAGAAAAAATGGAAGAGTTGAAGGAAAAGAATGAAGAACTTCAATCTCCTATGGAAATGGATGAATTGTCGGAGCAATCAGAAGACGTCAAAGAAGAACAAGAAAAAAGCTCAGACGAATTACAGAAAGGACAAAAAAGTAAAGCTTCAAAATCTCAGAAGAAAGCTTCTCAGAAAATGAAGGACATGAAAAATAGTATGAATATGATGATGCAATCTGCTCAAGCAGAACAGATGCAAGAAGATATTGATGCACTTCGACAGTTGTTAGAGAATTTAGTTCAACTTTCATTTGACCAAGAAAAGTTGATGGAAGGAACTAGAGATATACAAGTGAATACGCCTGCTTATAAAGAATCTGTTCAACAGCAATACAAATTGAAAGATGATTTTGTATTGGTGGAAGATAGTTTGAATGCACTTGCAAAACGTGTTTTTCAAATAGAATCTTTCGTTACAGAAAAAGTAGGAGATATGAAGCGTGACTTCAAAATGTCTATTGACCAATTGGAAGATAGAAAAAAATCTCCTGCCGCAGTTCGTCAGCAACGTATTATGACAGGTGCAAATGACTTAGCTTTAATGCTAAGTGAGGTCATGGAGCAAATGCAGCAACAAATGGCGAACCAAATGAAAGGTAGCCAAATGTGTCAAAAACCTGGTTCTGGAAAACCAATGATGAAGATGGGGCAAATGCAGAAAGAGCTCAGCGAGCAGATGAAAAAGATGCAGCAACAAATGAAAGATGGTAAAAGTCCAGGAGAAGGAAAAGGGAAAGGCAAGGGAAAAGGGAAAGGAAAAGATGGCTGGAGTAAAGAGTTTGCCGAAGCTGCTGCAAAACAAGCTGCGATTAGAAAAGCATTGAAAGAAATGCAGTCAGATAAAATGGAGCAGGGGCAGGGTAGTAAAGAATTACAGAAGCTGATTGATGAGATGGATAAATCAGAAACTGATTTAGTAAATAAGCGTTTGAATAATGAGATGATGAAGCGTCAGCAAGATATTTTAACAAGATTGTTAGAGGCAGCTGAGGCAGAACGTCAACAGGATAAAGACAACAAACGTAAATCTGAAACAGCTAAAAATAGGGAACATAAGAAGCCACAAGAGTTAGAAGAGTATATTAAGAAGCGTCAAGCGGAGATTGAATTGTACAAGTCAGTTTCACCTTCACTTAATCCTTATTATAAGACACTTGTGGAAGAGTATTATAATTCCTTAAAAGGAAAGTAATTTTGATTTTGCTTTACGATTTTAACTCAGATATGAAACTATCGTCCTTTAAAATCGTAAAGCAAAAATAGATTTCATTAAAAGAATTTCTAAACTAGAAAAAGTTAGTTTGAATGCAGGATACTACTTTTACACTTGAACTTAAATCACATCCTAAAAACGTTTCAGTCATAGAACCATACGTTAATCAAATCGTAGAGGAATATGGTGTAGATACTGAGATGTATGGAAATATACTAATATCACTTACTGAAGCTGTCAATAATGCAATCATTCACGGTAACGACCATGATGAGGAAAAAAGCGTTAGTGTACAATTAAGGAAAAATGATAAATGCCTAAATTTCGCTATTACAGATCAAGGGAAAGGCTTTAATTTCAATGACTTGCCCGATCCAACAGCACCAGAGAATATCCTCAAAATAGGAGGAAGAGGTGTATTTCTAATGAGGCAATTAGCTGATTTAGTTATTTTTTCAAACGAAGGCAGCACAGTAGAAGTGCAATTTAAGTTATAATCATGCAAATGAATACGGACGAACAAACGCCTATTCAATACTTTTCGGAAGATACTGTATTTAATATAGACAACTCAAATACTGTCTCAGATTGGATAATTCAAACGATTCAATCTGAAAACGGGTATTTGAGTTTTATTAATTTTATCTTCTGTAGCGATACATATCTGCTTCAAATCAATCAAGAGTATTTGCAGCATGATACTTATACGGATATAGTTACTTTCGATTATAACAATTCTCAAATTGAATCGGATATATTTATTAGTATTGATAGAATTAAAGAAAATGCTAGTAAATTAAATATTGGATTTGAGCAGGAATTGCATCGGGTGATAATACATGGCGTGCTTCATCTTCTAGGTTATGGCGACAAATCAAAAGAAGATAAAGCCCTAATGACAGAGAAAGAAAATCAATACCTCATTTTAAAAGGTTATAAAAATATTTAATGTTTCACATGAAACATTAAATATTTTTTTCATTATATCAAAGCCTATATTCTTTTAGAAAAGAGTGAGCAGAGACAAGAATAAAAATTCCTTAAATTCTTTGGTTCTTTGGTTCTTTGGAAAAAGCCGTAGAAAAACGCTAAATAGAA
>CAZMEH010000698.1:0-8524 GCA_964564885.1 uncultured Saprospiraceae bacterium
GATCAATATTTCAACTAAGTAAGAAGACAGAAGTCAGACCGTCCCGAGTGCTCAGGACTGAGAGAGGTCAGACAATAATATACTGATTATCATACATTTACAAAACAAGGCAATACGTGGAAACTTTTGTCCAAGTGCTTAAAGTATTTTATACTGAATTTTTCCAAATAAAAAACTGCTGTCCTCTTATTACTTAATTTCATAAATCACTGATAGCAAGCATATTTTTCATCTCACAGCCGTAGGCGATCTCACAGCGAAGCGGTCTCTCTTCTCTCTTCTCTCTTCTCTCTATTAAAAAAAGCCTCCGTACAAAACTGTACGAAGGCTAGATTCTAGTTGATTAGATATTTATTTATTCTAGTTAGGAATCTGTATAAAATCAATGATTTTTTTTACACATTCTTAACTTCTACTTTCTACTAGTTAAAGTGGTAAGTAGCTCTCAATAAAGCTCTTCTACCGATTTTAGGCATATTAGGGAATGCTCTGTACTCATTGTTAAATAAGTTAGTAACAGCCAAGTCTAATGAGAAACCATTCTCAAAAGTATGTCCAAGACCTAAATCAAATAAATTTTTCTCATCTGTCATACCAGAAAACTGACCTAAATCAGCATTAAAAGATGGATCATGTTGGAAAGACAAATTTCCGTGCCATCCCTCGATAGGAGAATAAATAACACCAACTCTATACTTCTGAGCAGGAACACCTAAAGAGTAAGGAAGTGGAGCAGGAGCAACACCATCTGCTGAACCAACTACATCTACCATAAATTCTGTTTGAGAAACCATTGAGTAGTTAAAGAAGATAGATAAGTCTTGATTAATATAGTAATTCAAACCTAGATCTAAACCTGTATAGTTAATCTCATCAAAAGTTCTATAACCAGCAGCCAAGTGTGTTGTACCATTATCTGGCATTTGATCCGTTGATGTAATAGCAATAGTACCCATCAAAGGAGCAATAGCACCTTCAAATCCAGCACCACCTTGATTGTAAGCACCGTTAACAGCAGCAGCTAAACCAGCAGCAGTTGCAGCAGCAGTTGCAGGATCCATACCACCACCAATTAAAATTGCTTCGAATTGTGGTTGAACAATACCAGCAACACCATTTCCTAAATCATTAGGAATATCCGCACCAACTAAAGCATAAGTAGGACTAATTGCAGTAAACAAAGTAAAGTTTTTCGCTGTGATATTATATACATCAAGCGTAACACCTAATTTACCTCCAATCAAACCTTTGTAACCAACTTCCCACGTATCTTCTGTACGAATTTCTGTTTTAGGAGCATCAATTACACCAAGTGGTGTTCCGTTAAATATGTTAAATCCTTGAAGAGAACCTGTCGTTCCTAAAGCACCTGCTACAGCAGGGTTTGTTAATACTCCTGAAATCAAGTCATAAGTAGCTTGATCGATAGATACACCAATTTGAGCTTCAAAGCCAGCTAAGATAGTAGGCGTTACCGCACCGAATGCAAATGCAAGTGGTAAACCATCTGTTCCTTTTGGAGAAGATGGTACACCTGGAATAGTCCAGTTAACTAAACCATCATTAAATGTTTGTGCTTCTCTATTACCACGTAACCAAATGTCAGTAGGCTCTGGAAGTCCAAGTGAAGCAAGTGGAAAGTCAATATTCAATGTTAAAGCAGAATTAGGAGCACTTGCTCTATTGTAACTTCCTCTAAAAGTATGTTGTGGAGCAGCTTTCCAAACTAATGCAGCTCTAGGAGCAAAAGCACCTTCATCTAAGAATAAGAACTGATCATAACGTCCAGCTAATACTAAGTCAAAATCTTCCCCTAGTTTAAACTTACCTTGAATATAAGCACCAACTAAGTTATAGTCATCATCAGCTTCATTTCTACCGTAAACTAAATTTCTTGTATCTGAAAGAGCAGAACGATAATCAATACCAGCAACAAAACTAGAGTTCAATAAATTCTCCACATCAAATCCGTACTGTACTTGACCTTCTATTTGCTTTCTAGCAATTGCACTTTCGTTACCTGTTTGGTATAAGAAAGTTGGTCTTTCTGGATTACCGCCATTATTATCTAAATAGAATAATTGAGCAAATAAACCACCTTTTTGTACTCTTGCTTGTGCCCAATATTCAACCGTTTGATTTAAACCTTCCCCTTGACTATTGTAAAATACACTATTAATGGTATTTAAACCAGCAGATACATTTACAGTCATATCATCTTGAGGTCTAAATTCAAGTGTAGTATTAACGTTTAAAAGTTCAAAGAAATCTTGCATCATGTTTCCGTCACCATCTGGATCAAGGTCAGCTTCCGTTAAAATAACGGTACCCTCAGTACTAGAAGCAATACCATCAACGATAGTTGGAGTAGAAACCGTTCTACTGAATTTAGCCATTTGAGCAGCATCATCTGGATCATTAGGATCAAGTGTAAACTCATCACCTCTTGTATAAGTAGCATTAACCTTGAAACCAAAAGTCTTTTCTTCGTTAGCTTGAGCATAACGAGCAGAAGCAATTACTGTATTACCTTCACCAGCAGCTACCTGAACTGTAGTACCTGTATAGTCAATTGGGTTTTTAGTAATAAAGTGAATAACACCAGAAGTTACACCAGGTCCATAAAGAGCAGAACCAGGTCCTCTAACGACTTCAATACGTGCTATATCGATATTACCACCTACATTTCCATCAAATGTTCCGATACCAGGACCTACTAGACTTCTATAATCCATAATAGGAAAAACTGACGTACCAAATAAGCCAGAAGCACCACGCATCTCGATATTCATACGAGAAGCAGATTGTTGTTGAATTTGTACACCAGGTATATTCACCAACATTCTAACTGGATTTTGTTGAGCTGTAGTTGCTATTTGTTTTGCACTTAATACAGAAACAGAAGCAGGCGCATCTTGTACTTTCTCTGCTCTACGAGATACACTCGTAATCACTACATCTCCCATACCAATACCAGGCATTAATGCAACAGAAATGGCATTACCATCGTTTACTTTAAATTTCTGAGTAGTATAACCAGCATAAGATACCTCAATATTGAAAGGATATTCTTTATCTGTTGTAAAATTAAATTTACCAGTAGCATCTGTTTGCGCACCAGTTGTTGTTCCGGAGATGATGACACTTGCGCCAATCAACCCTTCGGATGTTTCGCTATCAGTGATCGTACCACTTACGCTATTCTGAGCGTAGGCAGCCGTACTGAACATTGCCAAAATAAAAATTATTAGTTTAAAATTGTTCATAAGCTGGCTTTGATTTTTAATTAGGTTTAAAAAAATTATGGTTAGTATTAAAATAGGCTGGGTATAAATAATTTGAGATTATTCAAATTGTTTATTCCTTATTATTTTAATGATTAAATGCTATTCTATTTCTTTTCAATTGTTTTTAGATAAATTTTACTAATTGGTTTAGGCTATTATTTCTATTGCCAATTTAAGGGTTTTGGTGTGGTGCGTTTTTGTAAAAGAGGTGTTTAATTTTATTTTGTACTGCAATATGGCAATAAAATTTCTGATATAAAATTATTTTAAGAATAATGTTTGTTGATTTAATATATGATCAATCAGATATTAAAAATCAATATTTGTTCATTCCTATTAATCAATTGTTTAAAAAAAATGCTTTTTTTTGAATAATTGATTATAGGAATGCTTTTTTTATTGTTACTATCTTAGTACTTAATGCAAACATTCTTAGGTTCTGTGAAGAAACGCATGGCTTCCCAACCGCCTTCCCGTCCTACGCCAGAAGCTTTCGTTCCGCCAAATGGTGTTCTCAAGTCTCGCAATAGCCAACAGTTAATCCAAACGATACCAGCTTGTATTTTTTCTGCCATTCGATGAGCTCTTGAAATATCTTGCGTCCAAATAGTAGCAGACAAACCATATTCTACACTATTAGCATACTTCAAAACTTCGTCTTCGGTCTTGAAAGGCATAATGGTAACAACTGGACCAAATATTTCCTCTTGATTTGTTCGGCAATCATAATCTAAACCTTCTATGACGGTTGGTTTTAAGAAATAGCCTTTAGCAAATTTTCCGCCTAAGTTGACTGCTTCTCCACCACAAAGTACCGTGCCGCCTTCTTCTTCCGCTAATCGAACATAATCGAGTACTTTCTGCTGATGTTCCGCTGAAACTACTGCACCTATATTAGTAACACTAGACATCGGATCACCAATTTTTAGCAGCCTTACCCGAGCTACAAATTCTTCTTTAAACTTTTCATAAATAGATTCTTCTACAAAGATTCGAGAACCACACAGACAAATTTGCCCTTGATTGGCAAAGGAAGATTGAACCGTCGTATTGAGCATTTTATCAAAATCACAATCAGCAAAAATGAGATTTGGATTTTTTCCACCTAACTCTAAAGAAAGCTTTTTGAACATTGGCGCAGCAATACTTGCAATTCTACGACCTGTTGAAGTTCCTCCTGTGAATGAAATCGCTTTTATTCGTGGATGTTCTACTATAGCTTGTCCAACTTCTGGACCTCGACCATGTATAATGTTTAATACGCCTGGTGGAATCCCTGCTTCTTGACAAGCTTTAGCCAACATAAATGCAGTCATCGGAGTAACTTCTGATGGCTTTGCTATTACACAATTACCTGCCGCAAGTGCTGGCGCAATCTTCCATGTAAACAAATACAATGGTAAATTCCAAGGTGAAATACAACCTACTACGCCAATCGGCTGGCGCAAGGTGTAATTGATAGCTTCGAATTCCATCTGATGTGACTCAGACGAAAATTGTGCTGCCGCTGTTGCAAAAAATCTAAGATTAGAATACGAGCGAGGAATGTCTATAGTACGAGCAAGATTGACTGGTTTTCCTGTGTCGATAGATTCTGCTATTGCAAATTCTTCTAAATGTTGCTCGATAATATCAGCTAATCGCATCAATAATCTAAAACGAGTTCGAATCCCAATGGAAGACCATTTAGGGAATGCCATTTCGGCTGCTTCCACCGCTTCTTCCACTTCTTTAGAAGAGGATTCTGGCGCAAAAGCATAAACTTCTCCTAAGGCAGGATTGTACAAATCAATATATTCGCCAGAAATAGGTGGCACTAATTCGCCATTGATATAATTCTTGATATATTTCTCCGCTTTCATACTTGGATTAGCTTTTTTGATTTACGATTTTACTAAACCAAAATTACAAAATCTATTTACATAAATCGAATTTATTTAGTTTTGTACATTTTGCGTTACTCTTAGAATAATTTGGTTCTCTGAAAGTTATTGTGGAAGCTAAAAAATAGATGGACGAACGACTTCGCCTTGACAAATGATGAGTGCTTAATTCTTAGCTTAACGGTTAAAATCACAATAACTTTCAGAGAACTAATCGTTTTTTAATTGCTGAAAAAAATTTATCGCTGAAAAATCCAAAATTTAAATCCCATGTCATTTTTTGCAGGTAGTTTAGTTTTCCTAGTTGTTTGGTTAGTACTTTTTGTACAGTTGAAGCCTGAACATAGGAGAAATGTATTGTTACCAAGTATATTCTGGGGCATTGGAGGTCCAATAGAAGGTTATTATTTATACGCCTTAGATTGGGTAGATCCGCCTCGATTATTTGGATTTCCAGCAGGGATTGAAGATTTTATATGTGCTTTTGCAATTGCAGGAAGTGCCAGTATGTTATGGCCCAAGACTATTAAGAAGTTAGAAAAAATACCTCGCCAGCATTTCTTACTTAATATATATACTCCAATCATTTTACCTTTTTTATTTATTATTTCAAGGTTTATTTTGACCTTATGCTTTTCGGTACACTCTTTTTATAGTTTACTTATAGCCAGTTTATCTATTATAATATTCCTTTGTTGGTTAATTCCAGAAATGATAATGGATATTATAAAAACGAGTGTATTATTCTTTGTCTTGACACTGATTCACATTCAAGCGTTCTTATGGATTGATGGAAATTCAATAGAAGATTCTTGGCTTTGGGAAGAAATGCCTTTTACGACGACGCTTTGGCAACTACCACTTATGGACATTATTTGGGGCATTGTATTGGCGGCTTTTATTCGATCAATTCGATTAGCCTGGGCTGTAGCAGAGGCTCAAACTCAGTAAGGAGAAGTCAAACATTTTTGCCATTTTGTTCCCTGAAGGGAAATTTTTGAGGAGAAGTAAGGCAAAGTAAATTAATAAAATTGTCATTCTGAGGAAATGTTTTTTTGCTAGACGAGGCGAAAAACACAGGCATCCCAAAGTCTCGGGATGACGAGTATTTTCAACGAAGTATGGCAGAAAAAGATGAAGTCATAATGGCTAATTTATTATTTTACTTTGCCTTAGACCATTCGCTTCGCTTATTGTGAGAACGCCTGACAGCTGTGAGACAAAAGGATTTTAATGACCTGTTTTAAAAATATTTTATAAGAAACTGATTATTTTCAGAAGTTCAGACCTTATAAATTTTGAAAACCTACTATGCCCGTATAGATGGGCGATAATTTTTTTTCACTTCCTACAACCCTAGAAGGGTTGTAAACCTATAAAGCGTGAATCTTACTTTTTTAAAACAGTTGAATTCTTAATTAGAAGAAACAGCGATTCTCCAAAAATCACCATACTTATGCTTTTCATTAGAAATCTCTCCTAACTCAACTAGATTATTAAGGTTAGATAGTGTCGTTGTTTCATTTTGTGATAGAATAAATGAAACTTCCTTTGTCGCAATAAATTTATACTTATTGAGCAAATCTAATTCTGATAGCTGAATAGGTTTAGGTTCTGCTTTTTCACCTAACGCTTTTTCTAGAGCAATGACATAGTTTTTGTATCCTGACGTTCCAGAAATTTTAAATCCTTTTCCTTTATTGCCAATAAAAATAAAGGTTGGAAATCCTCTAACGCCAAACTTTTTACCTTCCTTCATTTCGTCATGAAAACTTTGCTTAGTCGATTCATCGTGATAATCGGTTAAAAACTGAGCTGTATCTCCTTGACATGCTTCGATTGCTTCTACTAAAAAATGCTCTTTGGTAATGTTTTTCTTTTCTAAAAAAACTTGCTCTCTAATTTTTCTCAAAAAACGCAAAGCAAATTCTTCTCCTTGTTTTTGTGCCGCTTTAAAAGCAATAGATGGTGGAAATGAAGAATCCAGCGGATCTTCTAACCAAATATCACCATCAATACTCATCCCTGTCTGCTGACCAACTTCATCCCAATGATGAGCTACATCACTTGGTTTTGATATACTATTATTTTTGTCAGCAAAACCTTCCCAACCAGGCAGTAATCCGCCCATTCTATACTCTATTTCAAGATAATCACCGTATTCTAGTTTGAACCTCTTCAAAGCTGGTTCTATCGCCCAACACGCCGAACAGATTGGATCCGTGTAATAAATCAATTTGACTTTCGGTTGCACCTTCAAATTGATTTCCTCTATTCCCGAATCATCCGACGGTTTACACTCGGCAGTTTCTATATCACATGAAAAATTCACGTTCTCTTCGTTTGTCATATTATTATTTTTTACTTGAGCATTGCAGGAGAAACATATTATTAATACTAGAATTCCTACAAAATTAATTCTAAGGTATGTCATTTTATCACTATTTATACTTTTGGCAGATGCTTCAATACATTTTAGAAGCCAGAAGTCAGAAGTCAGACCGCCTACGGCTGTCAGAAATAGACAAATGAACAATTTATACATTACTTCTTCATTTCCAAAGTCTACCGTAATACCTCAACTTCCGTAGTCAGATCATTTCATAATATACAAAAAATTAGTTTTATTGTCCTTTAAATAATTTTGCTCGTGTAAAAGACAAAGAATCAAAACAAAAAGCGAGAATAGGAAAATTCCTATTCTCGCTTTTGTTTCTCACTTCTGACAGAAAACGAAGTGAACGTTCTCTCAGCAATACCGATAGTAATTAGTAGGTCTGACTGCTGATTTTTCAAAAAATTACTGTTTCACCACTCTTCTAGCAGCAACACCATTTTCAGTAGTCAATCGAATAATATAAACACCATCAACTAAATTATTCATCGTTAAGTTTACCGTATTTTCTCCTGCGTTCAATTGAACAGTTCTAGCTTGCATCACTTTTCCTGTAATATCATATACTTCAACATTTACTTCTTGACTATTAGCAATATTGATTTGTACATTAACATTTTCAGTAAAAGGGTTTGGATAAATCGCTAAATGCTCAATATCCTGTGGCAAGTTATTCGTACTAACTGACCAATCCGTTCTAAATGTTTTAACATTAGAAAATCCTGATTGTCCACCATCTGTACAAGTAATTTGAACTCTAGCGTCATATAATTCACCTGGTGTTAAACCAGTTAATTGATACGAGATATTTGCAGTAGATAATGTATTCCATGCAGATGCACTACTCAATTTATAACCAACTGTATAAGTTTGATTATTATTCGTAGCACTCCAATTCAATGTTACATCATTGCTATTGATAGCTACGGTATCAAGATCCGTGATGTCAGCACAAACAC
>CAZMEH010000699.1:0-5355 GCA_964564885.1 uncultured Saprospiraceae bacterium
TGAGTTTTTAAACAAGTTCTTAGAAATTCATAAAAAAGATACAATCATTTTATATAAATTAAACTATGGTTGTCCTAATGATCTTGATGGTAATGGGGCTTCAGAAAATGAATAAAAATCTATTGCCAGCTTCGCTTGAACCGACGTACGAGAAGAAGTCGCCCTCGCTCGAACCAACATAAATTTACTCGTTATGACTTATAGTCATATACGGGCATTGGTTCGGTTTGTAACCGACATATGTTAATTTAACCTACAATTAGAGCAAAGATTATACTTCACTATTCCGCTGTTTAGTCCTTTTTTAAAAATATTTACCTTTATCTACCTATAAATATACGATTGAATTATATCGACTTCATCAAATTATTTATTTTCGCAGCAAACAGTTCTATTTTTTTAAATGACTAAAGGAAAAAAATCAATGTTACCAACTAAAAATCCATCTGAAACAGCTTCTTGGAAAGCGTTAGAATCGCATTATTCAGCAATGAAATCAACGCATATGCGTGATTTGTTCGCAAATGATGCTAATCGTTTTAAGAACTTTTCTACACAGTTTGAAGATATTTTGCTTGATTATTCAAAAAATATCATCACTCAGGAAACGATTGATTTGCTGCTACAACTAGTAGAAGAAACAGATTTGAAATCAGCGATAGAGTCAATGTATGCTGGTGAAAAAATCAATCAAACAGAAGATAGAGCCGTTTTGCATATTGCTTTACGCAATCAATCGAACACACCAATTTTGTTTGAAGGTGAAGATGTCATGCCAAAAATCAATGCGGTTTTGGCAAAAATGGAATCCTTTAGTAGCAAAATCATTTCTGGCGAATGGAAAGGTTATACCGGGAAACCTATTTCGGATATTGTAAATATTGGAATTGGTGGGTCTGACTTAGGCCCCGTTATGGTGACGGAAGCTTTGGCTGCGTACAAGAAAGACCATTTGAATGTTCATTTTGTTTCAAATGTCGATGGGACGCACATTGCGGAAACATTAAAATCATTGAATCCAGAAACAACCATTTTCATCATTGCTTCAAAAACGTTTACGACGCAAGAAACAATGACGAATGCTTTTTCTGCTCGTGATTGGTTTTTGAAGACTGCAAAGGATGAAAATGAAGTAGCCAAACACTTTGTTGCCGTTTCTACAAATCCAATCGGTGTTCAGGATTTCGGAATTGCACCTGATAATATGTTTGAATTTTGGAACTGGGTTGGTGGTCGTTACTCTTTGACTTCTGCAATCGGCTTGTCAGTAGCTTGTACGGTTGGTTTTGAGAATTTCAAAGCAATGCTTGGTGGTTTTCATGCAATGGATTTGCATTTCAAAAATGCGCCAATGAAAGAAAACGTTCCTGTTCTTTTAGCTTTAATTGGTATTTGGTACAACAATTTCTTTGACGCTGCGTCAGAAGCTATTTTACCATACGACCAATATATGCACCGTTTTGCGGCATATTTCCAACAAGGAAACATGGAAAGTAACGGTAAACAGGCTGATAGAAATGGAAATAAAGTAGATTATCAAACTGGTCCAATTATTTGGGGCGAACCAGGAACGAATGGTCAACACGCTTTTTATCAGTTGATTCATCAAGGAACAAAATTGATTCCTTGTGATTTTATTGCGCCAGCGGTTAGTCACAATCCTATTGGCGACCATCACGCAAAATTATTATCAAATTTCTTTGCTCAAACAGAAGCATTGATGATGGGTAAGGATGAAGCGACAGTAGTTGCAGAATTGAAAGATGCAGGAAAATCAGCTGATGAGATTGCATTTTTGAAGACTTTCAAGATATTTGAAGGAAATCGACCAACAAATTCTATTTTGGTTAAAAAAATCACGCCGCACGTTTTGGGTAGTTTGATTGCGATGTACGAACACAAAACATTCGTGCAAGGTGTCATTTGGAATATCTTTAGTTTTGACCAATGGGGCGTTGAACTGGGTAAACAGCTAGCGAAAAAGATTTTACCAGAATTAGAAAATGACAATACGGTAGAATCACACGACGTTTCTACCAATGGATTGATTAATGCTTATAAAGCGATGAGATAATAAGAATAATTGAACAGTAGAATAATTGAACAATCGAATGAAGAAGTATTTTTTGAAAATTTTATTTTCAATTCTTTAGCATTAACACTTCTACATTTAATTGTTCGGTTATTCAATTATTCAATTGTTTTAAAAAGAGCTTATGCCATTTAGATTATATAATAAGGTACAGAATTACGCTTGGGGCGGAATAGTTTTTATTCCAAACTTGATTGGTGTTGAAAATACAGAGAATAAGCCTTTTGCTGAATTGTGGATGGGAACGCATCACAGAGGCGAAAGTGAAATTCAAGTTGGCAAACAAAGGTTGCCTTTGAGTCAGTTTATTGCGGAGAATCCAATTGATCGGATTGGTCAAGCAACTGCGGACAAATTTGATAATAAGTTACCTTATTTGTTTAAAGTGTTGGCTGTGAAGAAGATGCTATCTATTCAGTGTCATCCAACAAAGAAAGCGGCTGAGATTGGTTTTGCATATGAAAATAAAATAGGCATTCCATTAACGGCAAAAAATCGGAATTATAAAGACGATAATCATAAACCCGAAGTCATGGTGGCATTGACGGAGTTTTGGTTATTGCATGGTTTTAAGTCTATTCAAGGGATTGAAGAGGTTTTGAATACAGTGCCAGAATTTGAATTTTTGAAAGCTAGTTTTGAAGAAAAAGACATCTTTCATTTGTACAAAACAATTATGGAATTGCCACAAGCGCAAGTCAATGAAATTTTAGAACCGCTTAAAGTTCGATTGAATGCACAAAAAAATATTCCTAAATTAAGTGCCGATTATTGGGCAAAACTAGGTTTTGAGCAACACACGCATAATGGAAATTTAGACAAAGGGATATTCTCTGTTTATCTTTATAATTTGCTGAAACTAGAAAAAGGGCAAGGTCTTTATCAAGCGGCTAATCTTCCTCATGCTTATTTAGAAGGTGTGAATATTGAGTTGATGGCAAATTCTGATAATGTTTTGCGTGGTGGTTTGACTTTCAAACACGTTGATGTACCAGAATTATTAAAGAATTTGAATTTTGAAGGTATAACACCTGCTATACTTGAAGGAACACAAATTTCAAAAAATGAACGAGTTTATAAAACAATTGCTCCAGACTTTGAAGTAAGTTGTGTTTCGATTAAAGCAGGTGAAAATTATCAAAATAGAAATGATAATGCACCAGAAATATTTATTGTAACTGATGGAGAATTAACTGTAAATGAGGAAAGTTATAAAAAAGGAGAAAGTTTCTTTATTAATGCAGGTAAAACTTATGACTTTAACACTAAAAATATTGCTACGTTGTACAAGGCAACCGTTCCGTTTGATTAAATTCGTTAGCTATTGATTATCAATATTTTCAGTATAAAAAACAAAAATAACTATCTAACTATAAAATGGTTCGACGATTTAAAAAACAGCATTAAGCACTGTTGAGTAAAGATTATCAAGTTTTAAAAGGTTATATAATCAACTTTTTTTTGTTAATTTGTTAATCTTAGAAAATCAAATTGTTTTATTTTTTTTAATTAATCGCACTATGTCTGAAGAAAAAAAGTTGAATGCTGGTGGAGGCAACAAAAAGATTGGAGGTATAATTGTAGCAATTATTTTAGGGTTGTTATATTTCATGAATGGTGGAGAACCTTCTAATAATAGTGATGTTGTAGAGAACGTTGAAGGTCAGATGATTTACAATGGGCTAAAAAACTACTTGCCTACATCAACAACGGGTCAGTTGATTAAATATCCGTATTACACCATCTCTTATTCAGAAAAGCATAAACAGGCAGAATGGGTGGCTTATAAGTTAACTCGTGACATGGTGGAAAATACAACTGCTGAGCGTGGTCATTTATCATTCAAAAAAGATACAAATCTAGCACCCAACAAAGCTATAAAGTCTTCCGATTATACTAAATCTGGTTACGATAGAGGTCATTTAGTCCCTGCACAAGATATGGCATTTAGTGCACAAGCAATGAAAGAGACATTTTTTATGTCAAATGTGAGTCCTCAAGACAAAAGATTTAATCGTGGAAAATGGAAAGCATTAGAAAATCAAACAAGAGATTGGGCATCTAAATATGATGAAATTTATGTAATTACTGGACCTGTTTTGACGAAAAGAGCTATTAAACGCTTTCCTAAAGACAAAAAATCTATTCCAGTTCCGCACTCCTACTTTAAGATAATATTAGACTTTACAGGTAATGAAGACGAAGTGAAAGCAATTGCTTTCTGGTTACGTAATCAAGAAACGGATATTCCATTAAGTGGTTTTGTGACGACGATTGATGAGATTGAAGAACTAACAGGAATAGATTTCTTTCCTGGATTGCCAAATGATATTGAAGACAAATTAGAAAGCCGAGCTAGAATTGATGATTGGGATATGACACAGGACGCTTATGGTGTCAGCTTTGATCCTACTATGGTCAAGAAATTTCTAGAAGAAGAAAATTAAATTGACAAAAACTAACAATGCTAAAGCACTGCTTAATGTCGTGACCTTTTATAACTTGTAGCGTCTTCACATTATACTCTAAAATTAGAAAACAATTTTTTAACTAAAACTTAAAATATATAATCAATTATGGCAAAAGTAGATGAAATTGAAGGTATAGGACCTATTCTCCAAGGGAGGTTGGAAAACATAGGTATTTTAACAATAGAAGCATTATTAACTAAATGTGCAACACCTGAAGGTCGTTCAGATTTAGCAGTTCGTGCGGATATTCAGCCTAAAAGATTGATGTCTTTTGTAAGTCGTGCAGACTTCTTTAGAATCAAAGGTGTTGGACGCCAGTTCTCAGAACTATTACAAAACGTTGATATTCATACTGTTCAGCAATTAGCAGCAACTAATGCTGATGATTTGCATGCAGCTATGGCAACCGTTAATGAAGAAAAGAATTTAACAAAAGTAGTTCCTTCTGCTAAACAAATTCAGAAATTCATTGATGCTGCAAAGAGCCTTGATAGTATCGTTACTTTATAATACCGACCTAACCAAGCATAAAAAGCTTTACTGATTTATTTCAGTAAAGCCTTTTTTAAGTGTTAAGTGTTAAGTGTTAAGTGTTAAGTGAAAATATTTTCTTTATTAAACAAAAAGCGATTTTCAAAAAAATGACAATCTTTTGAGTGTTCTAATTTGCTTCACTATTCTATTTTCAAAAAATTGCCGTTTGCCATCAACTATCAAAACGATTCAAATTCAGTGCTTCGATAATCTTTATCAATTTAAAGGCGTATTTCTTATCTGTTGCATAACCTGCTT
>CAZMEH010000700.1:0-2744 GCA_964564885.1 uncultured Saprospiraceae bacterium
CCGACTCGTGTGAATGTAACTATCAATGGCGTTCCATTGAATGACACAGAGTCTCAAGGTGTCTTTTGGGTGAACTTGCCAGACCTTGCTTCAAGTACGGAAAGTATTCAAATTCAGCGTGGTGTAGGAACTTCAACGAATGGTGCAGGTGCTTTTGGTGCTTCGCTTAATTTATTGACAAACAAACTGAATAAAGATTTTTATGCAGAACTGAACAACACGGTAGGTTCTTTTAATACGCTAAAAAACACGGTAAGGATTGGAACAGGTTTATTGAATGATAAATTCTCCTTTGATGGTCGTTTTTCAAAAATTACTTCTGATGGCTATATTGATAGAGCGAGTTCAGATTTGACCTCATTCTATTTATCGGGTGCTTATTATGGTGAAAATCAAAGCCTACGATTGAATGTATTTAGCGGTCATGAAGTGACTTATCAAGCATGGTATGGAATTGATGCAAATACGCTTGAAAATGATAGAACCTTCAATCCAGCAGGAACAGAAAAACCAGGTGCGCCATATGAGAATCAAGTGGATGATTACACACAAACGCATTATCAATTGGTGTATAATAATCAGTTGAGCAAGAACTTGACGTTAAATGCAACAGCTCATTATACCAAAGGATTTGGGTTTTATGAAGAATATAAAGGTCAAGAATCGGTTAGTTCGTATGCAGGTTTAGACACTTCTTCTACCTTAGTTTCTGATTTGGTGCGTCGTCGTTGGTTAGATAATGACTTCTATGGCGTAGTTTATTCTGTGAATTACACGAGCGAAGACAAACGACTAGACGCTGTTCTTGGCGGAGGGATTAATCAATACGTAGGTGATCATTTTGGTCGAGTAATAACGGTTGATAGCGCAGTGATGGCAACTATTCCACACGAATATTACAATAATAATGCGACAAAAAATGACTTTAACATTTATAGTAAGGTAAATTATGCTTTGTCTGATAAATTGAATGGATATGTTGATTTACAATATAGACGAATTGCTTACACCTTCATTGGGTTGGATAATGATGGTACAAATTTAGAGCAAACAGCAAATTTAGCTTTCTTTAATCCTAAAGTTGGTTTGACTTATACGTTTGCTTCAAATGCAAGTGCTTATGTGTTTGCAGGAGTTGGAAATAAAGAACCTAATCGTAATGATTATACCGAAAATAGATTGGATGAACAGCCTGAACACGAAACGTTATATAATGGAGAAGCAGGTTATCGTAAACGATTTAAAAACGGTGGTTTAGAAGCTAATTTATATTTAATGTATTATGAAAATCAATTAGCGTTGACTGGCGAATTGAATATTGATGGTGCTAATATTCGTGCTAATATTGACCAAAGTTATCGAGCAGGAATCGAATTAAGCGGTTATGCAAAGATTGCAAATTGGTTAACTTGGTCTGGTAATGCGACATTTAGTCAAAATAAAGTCGTTGAGTTTGTAGAATATTTGGATGATTGGGACAACGGAGGTCAAGCAACAATTATTCATAAGGAAACCGATTTAGCATTTTCACCAAACGTTATCGTTGGAAGTGAATTTACTTTTGATTTATTGACTAACGAAGCAGATTTAAATAAAAATAATCGTTTTAATGTCTCATTATTATCAAAATACGTTGGCGCACAATATATTGATAATACATCAACAGAGCGTTTAGACGGCTATTTTAATAATGATGTTAGATTGCGATATGGTTTTAAATTAGGCGGTCGATTTATCAAGGAAATTGATATAAATGTCATGGTTCGTAATGTGACTAATAATCTTTACGTTGCTAATGCTTGGTCTTATCGCTTCAATTCTGAGGGACAATCAAACACATTGGTAGGATATTATCCACAAGCAGGACGTAATTTCTTGGTCGGCTTGAACTTGAAATTTTAATAAAAAAATAAACTTTGTACTTGATTTTAAACAAGTTCATTAGTATTAAAAGCGGTTTAGTCTTATCAAAAGACTAAACCGCTTTTACTTTTTAAAAAAATTGGTAATTCAACGGAAGAAGTAATAAATTGATTTATGATTCTATGAAAATAAAATTTTTAAATATAAGTATCGTTATTATATTCAATACACTCAAAAAATAACAAGAGATAACTTAAATAACCTTGTCCTACTACTGTTAAAACAAACTGAATGAAACATTTGAAAATACTACTTATAATTCTAGCTTTACTTCCCTTTTCGTCTTACGGACAAGGTTCTAACAATTCTACTGTTAAAACCTTATTACATTACATTAATACAGAAGTTAGTAAATACAATAAATATGAAGCAAACTTTAATGTAGAAGGAAAATTCCTTGTCTTTGCCAATAAGTTTGGAGTAGCGAGGATTCCATTTCATAAAATAGGCTTTCGTATGGACGTGAAAAGTTATTCCGTTGATGTTTATTGTCTCGATAATGAAAAGTGTATTAATATGTACGATGATGATGGCAAACGTTCTACTTGGTCTTATTATAATACTTCTATGCCTGATAATGGTGGAATGGCTGAAAGTGGATATACTGTTTTCGAAAAACTTAAACAATTAAAAAGGATAGTCACAGGTGAAAATATCACCGATTCTGATGAGCCCACTGCTTTACTTTTTTATATAAATAGCCAGTTTTCCAAATATAATAAATATGATTCTCGGTTTGATATTGATAAGGAAACGAATGAATTAATTTTTGTAAATAAATTTATAGTTATAGAAAATTAGTATAATTGAATATATAAAAA
>CAZMEH010000701.1:0-9319 GCA_964564885.1 uncultured Saprospiraceae bacterium
TTTACTTGAAATGGTCGTTGCAGAGAATGCACCATTGCACATTAATATAGATTTTATTTGGTTGGATATTTATAAAATGCAACAATTTGAAAAGGCATATGAGGAATGGCTCAATGAGAAACAGCAGCCAGAACCAGCGCAGCCACTTTTAGATGATCTAGCGATTCAGCTAACGCACTTGATTAAGGATTATGGAGAAATAGAGTGATGTAGTTCTCGCCACACGCATTCTAATAAAATTATGATTTTTCACTAACAAATTTGTAACCTACGCCACGAACAGAAAGGAAAAATGTTGGATGTTTTGGATCGCTTTCAAACTTCTTACGGAAAGATAAAATGAAATTATCAATCGTACGAGTTGAAGGATATACATCGTAGCCCCAAACGGCTTGTAAAATCTGTTGACGAGAAACCACTTCATTTTTTCTATCAATCAACAATTTCAAAAGCATCGCTTCCTTTTTTGTTAAATTGAAAATACCTTTCTCACTTTCTGCTTCAAAAGTAACAAAGTTGATCGTGTTTCCTCCAAACTCAACTACATCTGGTGTATCAGCAGGATCCTTACTAGATCGTTTTAGTAGATTTTGAACACGTAATAGTAGTTCTTCTAGGTTGAAAGGTTTTGTTAAATAATCATCAGCACCTTTTTTCAATCCCATAATACGATCAACAGAACCATCTTTGGCTGTTAAAAACATAATTGGAACATCAAGGTTTTCAAGCCTGATTTGTTCACAAAGCTGGAAACCATCTACTTCTGGAAGCATGACATCCAAAACGATTAAATCGAAATGCTGCCCTTTGAAATACTTAAAAGCATCACGACCATTGTCTGTCGAAACCACTTCGTAATCTTCTAATTCAAAATTCATTTTGACGACGTCACGTATGTGTTCTTCATCTTCCACCAATAAAATACGAGCCATATTATTATTTTTTTGTTGTCAAAGTAGCTACTCAAACAACTATATTTTTAAAATTATCAATTTTCTAATAATTTAGATGCAGAACAAAACGAAAGGTAACAAGTTCGTAATGAACTATTAAAAAGTGTTCCTTTGGTTACGTTTAAATCTCTGTTAGAAAATATAAGAGCTATTTGATTGCAATACATATAACATTTTTTTAATATAAAAATTGTTATAAGACAAGTAAATGTACTAAAAAATAGTTTCGTTGTAAATGGCTAGAACAATAAATTTTAACATAATTAGCCAATTAAGGTGAAAAAATTGACTAAAATCACAATTGACTAAGTATAATTTCATTATTTTTCGCCTCTTGTATCGTTATAGTAGGAGTGAGGTATCAGTAAAGAAAAACAATAGAAGCGGTAAATCTTGGAAAACTATAATGTTTTAGAAGTCAGATTGCTTTGCGACTAGATTGCTAATGATATTCGAAGTATACATAACTTTTTTTATTAAATCGGACTTCTGACAATGAAATGAACTGACTTCTAAAATCATTAAAAGCTAAATTTTTGAAAAATATAAAATACCTATTTATTCTAACTGGGTTAATCGTACTGAGTAGTTGTTTTTTTGCAAAAAAACTCTACAAAAAGCAATTGCAGCCCTATACTAAGAATCTGGAAGTGCAGTATCGATTGGTACACGACAATGGCAAGCAGAGTAAATTATTTGTAAATACCAATGCTAAGAATTATGAAATAACCATCAAAGCTTATGAAAATTATAAGGCTAAAACATTGTTGTTTGAAGAAATAGCTGTGTTTTATAATGCGTTGGATAAGTTAGAACAAATCAAAATTGCTGTTCCTGCGAGGCAATATGTTTTAGAATTGTCGGTAAAAAATATTGCGACTAAAGAGATTTATTCAGATGTGTTAGATGTGGATAAAACGAAAGACAATGAACAAACGATCATTGCTTATCAAGAAAATGAGAAACCTTTAATTTGTAATTATACCAATAAAGGCACGACTATTCGATTCAAACATGTTAATGCTAAAACTACTCAATTGTTTATCAAATATTTTGATGAAGAATTTAGGGCATCTCGTGCGCCTTTTATTCATAAGTCTTGGAAATTCTCGTCTACTAAGTCTTTCAAGTCAATTGAAAAAATAAATATTAACGAACCATTTAAGGTGGATAAGAAAGGTTTATATTTTATTCAATCGGATACCTCAACGGTTGATGGATTGTTCCTCAATTGCTTTTCAAATAACTTCCCGACGTTGACAAATGCTCAAGATTTAGTGGCGAGCACTCGTTATATTACAAAAAATATTGAATACAAAAAGCTTACAGAAACAGACGAAATTAAGAATACATTAGATGCTTTTTGGTTAGAACGAGGTGGAACTAAGCAACGTTCTCGAGAGTTGATAAAAGCTTATTATAATAGAGTACAGCGTTCTAATCGCTATTTTACAACTTACAAAGAAGGTTGGAAAACGGATAGAGGCATCATTTATATCATCTTTGGTAAACCTTTGGTGATTAAAAAAACGCCTACTTTTGAATATTGGTATTATACTAATTCGGAGACTGGAAATTCTTACGATTTCAATTTTAATAAAAAGGATGGACAATATTTGTTGCGCCGTTCTCAGTATTACGAATACCATTGGAAAGATAAAATATTTGAATGGCGAAAGGGATTGATACAGGAATAGTTTTTAGTAGGCGGTTGGCAGTTTTCAGTTTATGTTTTTAATCAGTTTTGAGTATTAGCAAATATATTAGAGGAACAATAATTATAGGAATTTCAACAATTTTTTATAAAAATACGATGAATAAAATATTACTTTTTTTATTAGCAATATCATTTTTTGGATGTAGTGAAACACCTGAAAAACAATTACTAGGCGATTTCTTTATCAGATATCTGGAAGAAGATGGCGGTATAAAGGCAAAAGCAAAATTCAAACAAATATCGAGTGATCAGGAAGAATTATACTATCCTAAAACAGGTGTTTCGTTTATGGATCTTCCAATGGACTTGAAAAGGCTGAACGGCGTTACAGATGATTTTTATGAATATACTGGTAAAAAGAAAGTTCAACCAGAGATGTTTTTTAAATTTGTTAATGTGAAATTAGCACAGGTTAAGCAGAAAGTAACCTACCAAGAAATAAGTAATTTTAGGATAGAAGGTGGGAAAATAGAAGTTGATAGCGGCTTTACGTTAGTTTGGGAAGGAACGAATCTATTAGAAAGAGATGAATTGTTGTTAATGGTGGAAAGTGAAAATGATCCAGCACAAAAAATATTTTACGCAGGTGCTACAACTTCTAAAGAGTTAGTCTACCGAGCGGAGCAAGTGGTGAACCTTCCAAAGGGTAAAGCCAAAATATCACTGATGCGCATGCATTACGAACGTTTTCCAGAAACAATGGAAGTTCAAGGCTCATTCACAATTGAATATCATTTCAAGCCATTTGAAATCGAAATCTTGTAGAAAAATCGCCTGAATTATGGAGAGGAGAGAGGTGAGATCATTCGCTTCACTCATTGAGAGATCGCCTTCGGCTGTGAGATTTTTTCTTTTCTCTAAGAAGGAAAATACTCATTACTAAGGTTTTCTAGCGTGTATATATTAGTAACACTTGCTAATATAATCCTGACAGCCAAAGGCGACCTCTCAATGAGCGAAGCGAATGATCTGACATCTCTCATCCCGAGAATTCGAGAGAACTCTACTCTATCCAGAAAGGTACGGAACGCTTGAAGGCGCAACCAAAATCGATAAAGGATTCTGTTTTGACAACACCTTTAATATGGTCAATTTTTTCGTAAAGTAGCTTCCGCATATGCTCATTGCTTTTGGCGACTACTCTGATGAAAAGTGTGTAACTACCTGTAATATAGTAGCATTCAACCACTTCAGGTATTTTTTTTAGCTGTTGAATAATCTCATCTGAGTTACAATCCTCCTTTAAAATCAAACCTGTAAATGCGCCCCATTCGTAGCCTAATTTTTTTTCATTTAGGATGACAGTAGTCGCTTCTAGTACACCAATTTCTTTCATTCTAGTGATTCGTTGATGAACCATTGTATTAGAAACGCCTAAATTATTTGCAATTTTAGAATATGCTTTCTTTCCGTCCTTTTCCAGTTCTTTTAGAATCTTCTTATCAAAAGCGTCAAGTATATTGTTATTAAAAGACATTTGTTGAATAGTTTGGGTTGGATGAATAACGAAGGCACTAAATGTTTTCTAAAACATTTAGTGCCTTGTTTTAACCAGACGTTTGACGTTTTCAAAACGTCAAACGTCTATGTTTTAGAAATTACAGAAAACGAAAAATCTACTCTTCCTCATCCATATAGAAGAAAGATTTATCCATTTCTTCACTGAAATAGCCATCTTCACCTGCATCTAATGTACGAGCACTGAAAGAGCTATCCACATCTTTTTCATCAGACTTGTTGTTGCTACTACCGCTCAATCCTCTTGAACCAACAGCAGTAGAGGCATCTAATGCATCTTGAGCATCAAATAATTCTTCTTGCAATGCTTTCAATTGCTCTTTTACCGTTACAATTTTAGCTTCTATGTCTGTAACTGTTTTCTCCAAAGGATTGCTACTATAGACCTCAGAAGTTACACCAGCAATTACTCTGTTCCAATCGAAAGCAGGCCCAATATCAACCTTATCTTTACGATAATTAACATGCGATTGAATACCTTTGAATTCAGCATTTGCCACAGATGTTTCATAACGTGTGTCTTCACCAATGAACTCACGAGGAATGTCATATCGAGCAGTCAAGTAACGTAATAAGACAATTAAATTTTCATATTGCTCATCTGTGAACGTTGTAAAATACTCGTGTCCTCTATACGGTTTATCTAATTTTACATATTTATCGGTCTCATCTAATGAACAGTAAACATCATGACCTGCACGTTTAGAATAAATTGTTTCAAGGTTGTTTCCACGCTTAACTAATGGACCATAATTTGAAATTTCAATTCCAATCGAGTACTTACTATTCGTTCCGTTTCCACCGATAGCACCTCTTCCTAAGTGATAAGACCAGTGATAAGAACTGAATAATTGATAGGTTGTCCCATCAAGACCAAGTACAAAAGCAGTCGAAACATGACCACGAGAAGGGCTTGTCAATGAACTGATATCACCTTGTAAATGTCCAACAGTAAAGTGTAGAACAATTTTTTTCTTCATGTACTTTTGAGGATAATAATAACCTTCAAAGCCATCAGAAGGGCGAACCGTATAACCATGAAGTTTTAAGTCTTCATCTTTGATTGGTAATTCAAATTTTGCTAATTTAAAACTACGACCTACCGCAACGCCAGTATCTTTAAATTTGTCTTCTCTTCCTGCTAATTTAGAATTGTGCATTGTTTTCTTTTTGTTATTATTTATGAAGTTGTTTAAAAATCCGTTATTGGTCGAGGTTATTTTACTTTTCACTTAGTACACTATATCATAAGTTGTTTAATGTTTTACGCTTTTCAAATCTAATAGAGTAAATAATGGTTTTCTTATAAAAATAAAATCATGAAAAATTGAACAGCGAGTTCTTGCCACAGGCCGCAGAATATCGAATTCGAATATCACTGAGGTTTCGGAACAAGTCAAACCGCAGAAATTTAGCAAAATCATAGTATTAGAATCTACTTCTTGCAAATGTTAAGAGAAAATTTCTACATTCTGCGGTTTGTGGCGAGAACTCGCTGTTCAAAAACGTAAAATAGTTTTTATAGGAAAACCCTTTAGAGTAAATATCAGCAGTTTCTCATGTAGTGTTTTTTATCTGTTGCACCAGTGTATTAGTGTGAATTTTAAATAAAGTTTATGTTTTTCACCGTAGTGCCATATTTTTTTAGAAACGCTTCGTTAATATACAGATTTAGTTCTACTTTTCAAATATTTACCACTGAATAGGATTTATTCATGAGTAGAATCCGTAATTCTATCTCAATTTTTGGTGTATAACCCTTTGATAAAGCGTATTTTTGCAAAAATTGAATAAGGAAGTTGTTTTAGAATAAATTCTTAAACAGCTTCAACAAAAGATAATTATTTTTTACAAAATAGAACAATGGAAAATTGGCAATTAGGTTTTGAGTGGCTTCAAACACGTCACAAGGTGAAGGATGCGATGAGTTTGGACAAGTTGCCAGATCTCAATGGAATTTTATTTCTAATAGGAATTCAAGAATATGGCTTACAAACGAAAGAGTTTACAAAAGAGCAAAAGCAAGATTTGATGCATATTGCTATTTGTGAATTATTGAGTCAAGATGGTTACTATGATTTTATTGGAAGAGACGAAGATGGTTGGCCGCATTATGAGGCGATTAAATTAATGGATAAACAAGGTTTAGTTGCTCAAGAGCAATTATTAAAAGAAAAAATAATTCAATATTTTGAAAACCTATAATAAGCTTTATTTACATAATCACTATTATGGTAGTTTTTTTATTCATTGGGATAAGGTGACGAATCGTTTAAATTTACATAGTACTTGAATAGTGTTGAATGTTTTAAAAAAACGCAAAATTTAGACTTTACAGGTTTTGATTTCCTATGAAGTCTGGATTTTCGAAAAATTAACAACTAGACTTGTTTATAAATAAGAATTGCTAATATGAGATTTAGATTTTTGTATCAGACGAACTGCTTTTTTGAGTGCATAGCCAAGCTATGGACGAGAAAAACAGTGAAGTATGATGGAAAAATATATTCTCATATTGTAATTTTTTATTTGTAAACAAGTCTACTAATTACTAAAATTCTATTTATAACCTGAATGGTAAATAGGTTTAATGACTTAATAATTTATGAAAAAAAATAATTTTCTCTTAATTGTAGTGATTAGTATGGCGTTGACAAGTTGCGTCTCTATGGGTAAGTTTAGAAACGCAGAGATTAGTTTGATGAGTTCAGAAACTAACTTATTGAAGGTGAAACAAGAGGTTATTGAATTAGAAAATGATACAACAGAGTTGCGAACTAATTTGAGAGGCTGTGAAGCATCAAACAAAGAATTAGAAGAGTATAATGCTTATTCTCAGGCTGTATTATACAAGGAAATGAACAAGCAAAATTCATCGTTAGATGACAAAAATAACCTTATATCAGGCTTAGAGAAAGATCTTAAAAAGACTGAAGCAGCATTAAAAAAACAATCAGAAGGATTGGATAAAAGCTCAACTCAACTGACTAAGGTAGAAGCGTTAATCAAATCGCAGAAGGCTTTAATCATAGATTTGAGGTTGTCAGCAGGTCAAATTACTTCTGCATTTGAAGGGCAGAATGTTGATTTTGTAGCAAAGGATGGTCAAGTAACGGTTGTTATCCCTGAAAGAATACTATTTGGCACGAGTTCTTCTACCAAATTGACTAAAAATGGAGAAACTTCTATTCTTTCTTTTGCGAATGTTTTGACACAAAATACTCGTTTTGAAGTGTTAGTAGAAGTGCATTCTGATGATAATGCGAGGCGGGACAATTGGGACTTTACAGCACGTAGAGCAGCTAATATCACAGAGTTGATGATAAAAGGTGGTGTTCATCCAGGGCAAGTAAAGCCAAGTGGAAGAGCTGAATTCTCACCATTAGTTGAAAATATTTCAGAAGGAAACAAAGCTCAAAACAGAAGAATTGAGATAGTTCTTACACCAAATTTGAAATATATTAATGAGTTGTTAAAAATGTATTAGGAATGAAAAATAAATAAATGTAGCGTTTATTTGTTTCTCATTCCTTAAGGTTAACAAGTCAGAAGTCTCTCAATAGCTATTGCTTTGCTGTCAGAGAAGGATTTGTAACTATCGTTAAAGGTTTTGCTATTTATACTGTAATGATGATTTCTATCAGTTATTGATCAGTAAGAAATTTTGTAGAATGACAATCGTAAATCTAAAATCACCAATGTACTTATGATAAACTGGACTTGCAAATCATTTGATGAACTTTGTTTAAGAGAATGGTATAATATATCAATTCTTCGGCAGCAAGTATTTATTGTGGAACAATATTGCCCTTACCTTGACACAGATGGTAAAGACTTGAAAGCACACCATTTGATAGGAAGGAACGAAAAAGGAGAATTACTGGCGTATGCTAGACTTTTGCCAATAGGCGTTTCTTATGAAGATAAAACATCTATCGGTCGGATTGCTTCTTCTGATAAGGCAAGAGGAATGGGAATAGGAAGAGAACTCTTGGTTCATTCTATAAAATGGATAGAAAAGCTCTACGGGAAAACAGCGATTAAGATTGGGGCACAATGCTATTTAGAAAAATTTTATAATAAATTCGATTTTCAAAAGGTGAGCGATATCTATTTAGAAGATGGAATACCGCATATTGATATGGAGAAAGTGTTTGATTAGAATAAAAAATTTAGACCTTATAGGTTTTGTAAGCCTACAAGGTCTAAGTTGTGGATCATTTGAAATAAATTTACTCCATTCGGTAATTCGGACGCAACTGAGAATGTTTATAGTGTTCGTTAATCGTTTCTACAATTTTTTCTAAATCATCCATGATAGGAATTAAATCTAAATCCTTAGCACTGATAGTTGCATTCTCTTCTAGCATGATATTTTTAATCCAATCTTTCATACCGTTCCAAAATGATGAACCATAAAGGATAACAGGAACTTTATCAATTTTCTTGGTTTGAATCAAGGTCAATACTTCAAAAAGTTCGTCCATTGTTCCAAATCCACCTGGGAAAACAACAAATGCTTGAGCATATTTGACAAACATCACTTTGCGAACAAAGAAATAGTTGAAATTCAAATTTTTGTCCCTATCCACATATGGATTAGAACCTTGCTCAAATGGCAAATCTATATTCAAACCAACAGAAATTCCACCTTCGCTATGTGCGCCTTTATTTCCAGCTTCCATGATTCCAGGTCCACCGCCTGTAGTGACACCGTAGCCTTCTTGTGATAATTTGAAAGCTAATTCAACGGCTTTTTTGTAATAGGGATTGTCGGGTTTGGTTCTGGCTGAACCGAAAATAGAGACACAAGGTCCTATTTTATTGAGGCGTTCAAATCCTTCGACAAATTCTGCGACTACTTTGAACATTGTCCAAGAATTCTCTCCTTGAATCTCCGTCCATTTGAGTTTTTTATGAGTTGACTTTATAGTGTCGGACATATTAGTAAATTAAAAATGTTTTGATTTTATAATAGATAAGCTAAATATACTTTTTTTATTCCTATATTTAGCAGGAACGAAAATGAGTATAGATATATAAGAAGTAATTTTATATATGCTTTTTTTCTCCTAGATTAAGATCCACACAACAGCAACAATTTTTAAATATTAAAACAATTCATAATCAT
>CAZMEH010000702.1:0-2810 GCA_964564885.1 uncultured Saprospiraceae bacterium
TAAATTGCATCGTAATTTTTAAAGGATTTTCTTTTTCTTCCAAATAATCACCAATTACGCCGTTTAAAGCAGAACGTATCGCTTCTCTTTCATTCGTCGATTCTAGTTCGCCAAGCACAGGAGCTAAATGCCCTAATGCTTTATCCAAACCGTCTCCAATCAATTGAGTACTCCATTTTATACTTTTATAAGTGATGCCAGCCACATTAGTAATCAATCGCTGAATCGGAGTAGACGGCAGAAACGAAGGATGAACAATCCGATAATGCATCGCTTCCACCAATTCGGTTACGCCTATGGTCGCATCTGTAATTAAACGGGTAAGACCTTGTAAATCATCGCTCGTTTTTATTTTTTTTGACATTTGATTTGGTGTCTTTTTAAATGAAATATTGTTGCTTCACACTCGCATGGATGTAAATAATACTTATTATGACTTGCTATCATACACGAATATTACTTACGGTTTTTTATGTTGGTTGAAAACCAAAACCAATATTCATGGCAGTTCTTTTAGTTACATTTCAGCAAACAAGATAATCCTTTCTGCTTTTATCCAAAATAGAATGTACCGTCAATTGAACTTTATATTCTATTTGTATATTTGCATATTAGCAACCATTTAAGAAAATTAAAACGAACTAAATTATGAAAAAAGTATGGCTACTTTGTTGCCTTTTTGCCTTCGTAGGACAGCTTCAAGCGCAAGAAGAAACTAGTAAATGGACTGGAACATTGAGTATTGGTCAATATGCTGCGAGTTTAGCAGTTCCGCAATTCAAGCCGCTTCGAATTGGCGTGCAAGCTGGCGCAATTTATCAATGGAATAATAACGAGAAACATCAATTCACACAATCTGCAAACCTAGCCTATTTTTATCACCAGAATCTACAACACGCTATTCAATTATACACCGAAACAGGTTATCAAATTCACTTAGAGAATGGTTTGCGAATCAATCCTTTTTCTATTGGCGGCGGTTATGTCGCATCCATTGGAGATATGGATTCCTTTGAATGGAATACCGAAACGAATGCTTATGAATCGCAAGGCAGAACATTCCGAAACAACTGGATGATTAGTCTAGGATTTGGTTTAGGTTACGAAACGGGTATCAAAATAGCGGAACGTCCGTTGACTTTTAACTTGAATTATCGCTTACAAGTTCAAGGAATTATTGTTCAAGAAAATGTGCCAATTATAGCATATTCGCCTATTATGTTGGGTGTTTCTTTACCACTTTAAAGTTTAAAACAGAGAAGAGGAAGCAGAGAGAAGAGATTTTTTATGCTTTTTTCATTGGTAATCAATAGATTATAATTTCCATTTTTGTCTCTGTCCTTTCTTCTCGGTTCTCCTTTCTAAAAAAAAATTTTAATGAGAAATATATTAATTCTAACATTGATTTTAGCTCTATCAAGCTGTAAAGATAGCTTGATTGCACCGACCGTTGTTTGTACCGAAGACGCAGGTATTGCACTGAATGAATTACATCCAAAAGCCGCTGCTTTACAAGCAAAAATGGATGAGTATATCGGAAAAGGTATCCCAGGAATCACCGTTTTGATAGCCGATGATGATGGCATTTGGACAAATAGCGCAGGTTATGCCGATATTGAAAATGGTATAAAAATGCAGCCTTGCCATTTAAATAAGTTGGGTAGTATAACCAAAATGATGGTTGGCACATTGGCTTGGCAATTGATTCAAGATGGTTTATTGGCAATCGACGAGCCTATCGAAACGTATATTCCAGATGTCGCAAATCAAATCACAAATGGTGATGAAATTACTTTTGGAATGCTTTTGAATCACACTTCGGGCATTTATGATGTGGCTGGTGATTTGAATTATAACTTGGCAGTTGTTAATGATTTTTCATATAGTTGGAGTTCGGAGGAAATTTTGGAGTTCATGAAAAATAAACCTGCAACACACGAGCCTGGAACAGCCATTAGTTATTCTAATTCTAATACAATGATTGAAGCTTTAATCATAGAAAAAGTTACAGGAAGAAAACATGGCGAATTGTTGACAGAACGTATTTTACAGCCTTTGGGTATGAATAGTACCGTTTATTATGACTATTCTGATGATTTCCCAACAGATAGATTAGCGCAAGGTTATTTGGATTTTAATAATGATGGCGGTGCTATTCAGAATATATCGGCTTTGAATCCTGGTAGCGGAAATGGTTTTACAGGCGTATATTCAACAGTAACCGATTTATATCGTTTTATGAAAGCCTTGATGGTTGATAAAACATTGACAACACAAGAGAATCTGGATGAGATTTTTGCAAGTTTTCAGTTAGCCCCAGGCGGTTACTGGATGTCAAGTGTTGGTGCTATTCATAATGAATTCAGACAAACCTTACCCGAAGACCAACCTGCTTATGGTCACGGAGGAGGAGATATTGGCTATTCTGCTAATTTGAATTATTTACCTCATAATAATACCATTTTTGCTTCGACTTATAATTATGGTATAAATTTAGGAACAGCACTTCGAGATGAAGTTGTTAATTTGCAAGTAGAATTGATAGAAATTATGGCAGAGTAAAAAATGTTGAATGCTGTGTTCATTTTACTTATTATATTAACTACTCGTTACGACTAGAAATTCGTAACGAGTAGTTTTATATAAGTTCAAACAAGGATACATCAAATTAACAAATCTGAAACCTTTACTACTTTGTCAAGTGAGGAAATATTGATTTCATTATCACCTTTAGCAATTTTTTTGTCTTTGTATTTTTCACCTTCGGGATTTTTATACACTTCAATCGTTTTATTTTTGACATTTACAAT
>CAZMEH010000703.1:0-4201 GCA_964564885.1 uncultured Saprospiraceae bacterium
CAATTATATCCTTTAAGATTAATAGGAAATATAATATTGTATTTTATTAAAAAATAGCTACTAAATCATTTAAATGATGTTTTTTAGCGTGTAGCATAAAGTATTTTGAACTCTATAAATCCTTGATGCATATTATATGTTTTTAATGTAAAATGTATAATATGTATCAAGGGCTACATATAAAACTGCCAAAGAAAGTAAAGTCCAAAATCTATTATTCTAAAAAAAAATCTATTGGCATATTATTTGAATCCTTCTAGTTAGTAAAGCATTAGTAAAGTATAGATTGTAAATATTTTTATTTTGTTTTAGATGTCACAATTTCATTTTTTTGCGATTTGTCATTAACATCTAAATATATCTAAACAGAATAATAAAGCACAAATAACTAGAACCAATGAAAAGGTTAAACTCAATTATAAGTACGGTATTCATATTATGCCTGCTACTCAATACAAATATAAAAGCACAAGTAAATAATGTACCATCTAATGTAGAAGATGGACGTTGCTATACACAAACGGCATCTCCTGCGCAATTTTCGATTCAAAAAGAAGAAATGCTCATTAGAGAAGGTTATACAAGAGTAATTAATCATGAAGCTATTTACGATACAATCGTTTTAGGCGTAATGGCTCATGCTGAGACTAAAGTAATCTTGAGTGGTGTATATGATTTTGAAGTAATGAACTACTCTTTGGAGGTTGGTACTGATGTTAAATTAATTCATCATAATGGTGAGTTTGATATTCGTGATGAAATAAAAGAAGCAATCTTAATGAAGTGGGATTTGTCAGAGGTGGGAATGTGTGACTCTCCTAGCAATGATTGTGATATTTTGGATTGGGTATCAGTTCCAGTCAAACACGTTCCGACATCAGAAGAACAAGGGAAAGCAAGTGAAGAAGGTAATAAATTAACAAATTCTATTGCTCACTTCAATATAAAAATCAAGGAGTTCAATCAAATTATTCCTGTTGAATACAGATTTTATACAAAAGAAATATTAGCACAAGCACCAAGACAAGAGGTAGTAGAAGTCGCTCCTATTTATAAAACGGTAACGAGCCAAGTACAAGTTGAAGATGCTGTAGTAACGGAATGGGTTGAAATTGTCTGTCCTTCAAAAATTGATGGATTCTTGATTGGTCAAGTTCAGTTAGCATTAAAAGGTAGAAAATATTACCATGGACGTATCAATGGAATGTGGACAGATTTTGTACAAACAGCTGTTGAAAATTACCAAATAGAAAATAATTTACCTATTGGTAAATTAGATAAAAGTACAATCTTATCTCTTGGTTTAAATTATGAGATGATTGTCAATTCAAATGAGGCGACTATCTTAACTTCTAATGATTAAGATATTAGAGATGTAAAACATCTTCTATCTATCGAATTTACCGTATTTCTTATTTTCGGTAAAGATGACAGAAAAGAGTAGCCGTATAGTAATTTTGTAAATAAAGACTAATTAGCTAAAATAAAAAAGCCTATTCCAATAATAAGGAATAGGCTTTTTTATTTTTAATGTCTAGTCCTGAAATAAGGTTACAGAAAGAACCTTATTATAATGTAAAGTTCAGATAATCAATATGTTAAGCGACCACAAAAAGATTACTTATACGATTTTAAATTAGATATTGTGTCAGAAGTTGAGTGAGGCGAGTTGAATATGGCACAAGCCCAGCGTAAATCTGGTATCTAAGGAGATGCTACGATTCGGACTTGGATAAAAAAATATGGTAACTTAGATAAAAGTTATCGTATAAAACTAAGTAAGATGAAAAGTCCAGCACAAAAGATATTAGAATTAGAATAACAAATAAAATTACTGGAGAAGAAAAATAATACTTTAGAAAAGGAATTAGATCAAACGAATAAGAAAGCTCATACTACTATACATTCTTAAAAAATCGAGATAAAGATACGTTTACTAAACTTTTAAAGTTTAGTAAACGTGGTTACGATTCTCCTTTAAATCTAAAATGTATAGTAGTATTATAAAAATTACCAGAAAGCTGGCTAATTTCCTGCAAATATAATTGAAGTGAAGATATTTATCAAAATAGAAGCCTTACTTTTAGTAAAAATGATTCGCTTGTGTTATTTAAATTTGAAATGAAGCTTAAATAAAATGGCTCTCATCGTTTTTACTATCTTTAATTATCTCTAATCAAATAATAAGACGTCTTGCTGTGAGCGGTTCACCGTGAGCCGATTTAACAAAATCCTATCACCATGCTTAAATGTCAACGCAATAAATTCAGCTTAACCCGTGAATACGTTTACCTCAATTGTGCTTATATGTCGCCTTTGCTCAAGTCCGTTCATGATGCAGGCTCAGACGGATTGATGAGGAAATCATTTCCACAAGAGGTTTTTCCAGTAGACTTTTTTACAGGAGTAGAAGCTTTGCAACAGGAATTTGCACAATTAATTAATGCAGAACATCATCATAGAATAGCCGTTGTTCCGTCGGCATCTTACGGTATTGAAACTGCCGCTCGCAATGTGCCGATAGAAGCAAATGATAATATCATTGTAGTAGACGAGCAATTTCCGAGTAACTATTACCCTTGGGAAAAAATAGCAAAAGAGAAAGGCGCAGAAATTATCACGGTAAAATCACCAACTTCTAACAAAAATCGTGGTAAAATTTGGAATGAACGTATTTTATCATCTATCAATGCAAAAACAAAAGTCGTAGCTATTGCGCATGTACATTGGGCTGATGGAACTAAATTTGACTTAAAAGCGATTCGCCAGCGTACGAAAGAAGTTGGTGCGTATTTGATTATTGATGGTTCTCAATCGGTTGGCGCATTGCCATTTGATGTGCAAGAAATTCAGCCAGATGCGTTAATTTGCGTTGGTTATAAATGGTTGATGGGACCTTATTCTATGGCATTAGCTTATTACGGAGAAGCGTTTGACAATGGTCAGCCGATTGAAGAAAGTTGGTTGAATAGGATGGGAAGCGAGAATTTTTCGGAGTTGGTGAATTATCAATCTGCTTATAGACCGATGGCACAGCGTTTTAATGTTGGGCAAACTGGAAATTTTATTACTATTCCGATGATGACGGAAGCTATTCGTCAATTAAATGAATGGAAAGTGGAGCGTATTAATGAATATTGTAATGCATTAATTCAGAAACCGCTGCGGATTTTTTATAAACTAGGTTGTTCTGTCGAAAGTCTAGATTACTCAAGTCCGCATTTGATTGGCGTGCGAGTTGGTCGAAATATGGATTTGAATAAACTGAAAATTTCACTGGAAGAGAATAGGATTAAAGTGTCGGTTAGAGGTAATTCAGTTCGTATCTCAACAAACGTCTATAATGATAGGCAAGATTTTGAAAGGTTGATAGCATGTTTTGAAAAAAATGCCTAATAGCTAGTCTAGTCTAAAATTAAGCCAAAATCCCAAAATAAAACATTTTTGTTTATTTTGGGATTTCTCTATTGACGGTTTAGTTCAAATTCTTCTAACATTTTCCAATTTTTTCCATTGTGGACTAATAATGTTAATTTATTAACAAGGAAAGTTTTTTCATACTTTAATTTGGAAAAATATTTCCAAGCATCGGGAAATACCTTCTTTTTTAAATCCTTAAAAGCAACCGTCATATGTGGACGAAATCCGTCAAACCTATCTTCTAATCTGTGTTGCGATTTCATTTGACTTTGCAAATTTTGATGTAACCAATTTAAATTATCAGATAATTCTACATCAACAAATACGACTCGTGGTGGAAAATTATTGAAGTTTTTTAATGAAATTTCAAATGGCGAATGAGATTTACACACCTTTTTTAATGTCACTCTTATTGGATGCAAATTATGTTCGTTCCACTTGAACGGTGGTTGTATCGTAATATGAGGCGGTGAAGTCAATGCACGTTTAGTATTGAAATTTTCCGCCGCATATTGTTTAAATTCAGTGACCTCATCTTGCAAAATCTGATTGGGCAATATGGCGATGAAATATACTTTTTCTGTGCTCATAAAGTTATTACTATTTAAAATTTTCTTAAAAGAATAAAAATCGGCAAAAAAACGTGGTATAAGAAGAGAATTATCGTCTAGTGGATAATATTAATTTTTACTAAAATTCAACGTTATAAACGTTTCATAACAGTAAATACATTTTAATGACTCATAGTTCCAACTATATATTATTTTTGGAATATAATTTG
>CAZMEH010000704.1:0-8426 GCA_964564885.1 uncultured Saprospiraceae bacterium
TTAAATTTTCTAATTCATTAACTGATGTTACGCAGAGTTAGCCTCATCTTTTTACTCGGTCTTCACCTCGTGAGTATAGTTCGCTGAATTACGAAGCGTAGTTAGGCGATTTTCGGTAAGACCGAAAAACAGCAAAAAAGAATGGCTACGGCTACTTTCGACAAATTTCAAAGACTTTTACTAATTACGATAGCTCTCTTTGTAATCTTTTGCGTGACATCAGTCATTAATTATCAATAAAAAAAGGGCTCTTCTCTCCTCCATCCTCTAAAAGAATATAAAGTAGTATGATAGAAGTTATTAAAAAACTGATAATCAATGGGCAATTTTAGGTAAATTTGCAGCTTAATAAAATTAGATATAGTAATGTCAACACCTAGAACAGTAGCATTTCATACTTTGGGCTGTAAACTCAATTATTCAGAAACTTCTGTCATTAGCAAAATGTTTGAGGATAATGGCTATTTACCTGTTAAGTTTGAAGACGGCGCAGATATTTATGTAATCAATAGGTGTTCTGTAACTGATTTTGCAGATAAAAAATGTAGAAAAACCGTTCGGAAGGCATTACTTAAGCAACCAGATGCTTTTGTGGTGATAGTTGATTGCTATGCGCAATTGAAACCCGAAGAGATTTCTAATATAGAAGGTGTTGACTTAGTATTAGGTGCAGCACAGAAATTCAGAATCCTAGAATACGTTGATGGTTTGACGAAATCTCCAAGAAAAGGAATGGTGCAAGCTAGTGAAGTGAAAGAGGCAAGTTCTTTTACGCATGCTTTTTCATTTGGTAATAGAACTCGTTCTTTCTTGAAGGTTCAAGATGGTTGTGATTACAAGTGTTCATTTTGTACGATACCGCTTGCTAGAGGAAGTAGTCGTAGTGATACGGTTGATAGCGTTGTAGAGCGTGCTTACAAAATTGCTGCAATGGGCGTGAAAGAAATCGTTTTGACTGGTGTCAATATTGGTGATTTTGGAAATGGAACGGAGGTCGTCGAAGGACTAAAACCTAAGAAAGAAGCTTTACTCATTGATTTGGTGAAAGCATTGGATAATGTTCAGGCGATTGAGCGTTTCCGTATTTCATCTATTGAACCGAATTTATTGACTAGCGAAATTATAGAATTTTCCGCTAAGTCTAATCGCTTTGTTCCACATTTTCATGTGCCTTTGCAATCTGGAAACAACAAGCAACTAAAAATGATGCGTCGTCGTTACAAGCGAGAATTGTACGCTGACCGAGTTGAAAACATCAAACGAGTTATGCCGCATTGCTGTATTGGCGTTGATGTGATTGTTGGTTTTCCTAGCGAAACGGAGGAAGATTTCTTAGAAACTTATCGTTTTGTCAATGAATTAGATATTTCATATTTGCACGTTTTTACTCATTCGGAACGTACGAATACACCTGCTGCTGAGATGGAAAATCCTGTTCCGATGCAGATTCGACGTCAACGCAATGAGATGATGCGCATTTTATCGGAAAAGAAACGTAGGTATTTTTATCAACAACATATCGGGCAAACACGTTCTGTTTTGCTAGAAGGTAGTAAGATTGAAGGTAAAATGGTCGGCTTTACGGATAACTATATTAAGGTACTACTAGATTTCGATGAAAATTTAATCAATTCTATTTGTAAAGTTAAACTAGAAGAACTTCGTCCAGATGGTTTGGTCGAAGGAAGAATAGTTAATGTTGGACACGAATTTTTAGCAATATAATTAAGTATTAACAGGCATCCTGTGATTTCATCCCGATTTCTCGGTGACCCGTTTGCGCTAATGCTCGTTCAGTGTTTTGTGAACGAAAAATTAATTAGATATTCTCCAATAGAATGTGCTGAATTAATCGTTCTACGTTTTGTGAACGGGCGCATTAACGAGCATTAGCGTGAACGGGTAGAATGCCCGTTAATACTTTCTCAATCACTTCACATGAGATTATATCTTTTATTACTAATAGTAGTTTTTATTGGAATAGGCTGTCGAGAAGAAAAGGAAGTGAAAGACGCTACCTTATTTACAGGACAATATGACAAAGAAGCTTTTCAGTATTTAGAGACATTTTTACAGGCTTCTCCCGCAACTCGTAAAAGTTTATCTCAATCGCTACAACCGACCGAAAAAGATATAAAAACTGTTTTTTCTGATACGACTGATCAGCAACAAGTCAAAGCGTATCTTAAAAGGATATTTGAAACAGATAAATTTACTATTGTATTAAGAAAGGAACATCAACAACTTAAAGTTTGGTCAGCCTCTATTAAGGATTTTAAAAATAATGAAGCTCATGTGATTATTTTTCCAAGTGATTTTTTGAATATTATTGATAAATTTAATTCGGAGTTAACGTTCCATCGCTTCAAATTCGTAGCAAAAGGAAATGAAGCTGGTGCAGCTTATGAAGGGTTAACCAAAGTAAATAATCATTGGGTTTTATTTCCTAAAGTTTGGAAAGCTTTTGAATAATAAAAGGGCGTCTCGTATCATTTAGTCAGCGTTTCAGGAAACGACTTACCATGCCTGTCCAGAAACTTAGGTAAAAACCTAGTGAATCAACGATTGACCGTCAAAAACATTCTTAAAAAGAAATTATCGAAAATTTATTCTTCCCTTAAATTCTTCTACGTAAGAAGACATAAGTCAGACCGTCCCGAGTGCTCGGGACAGAGATAAGTCAGACAATAATATGCTGATTATCAATTTTTTACAAAAATAAATAAATACGTGTAAACTTTTGTCTAAGTACTTAAGAGCCGATAAAGGGTTTGTAATCAGCCGTTTGGTTTTAAAAATATTCACCACAAAATAAATTAATAAAAAAAACGGACACCAATAACGACAAACAACCTTTAGTATTTTCGTATTTTTGAGCTTTATTCATTGAACATTATACATTGAACATTATATATTAAAATAACATATGGGCTACCTTGACGAACTCAATGATATCCAACGACAAGCAGTGACAACTATCGATGGTCCAGTAATGGTCATCGCTGGACCGGGTTCTGGGAAAACCCGTGTTTTGACCTATCGGATAGCGCATCTTATCGAACAAGGTATTCCACCGTGGCAGATTTTGGCGTTGACTTTTACGAACAAAGCAGCTCGTGAAATGAAAGAACGTATTACCAAAGTGGCTGGCGATAAAGCTAATCAGATTTGGGCTGGTACGTTTCACTCTGTTTTTGCACGTATTCTAAGAACGGAAGCTGACAAAATTGGTTACCCGACTAGTTTTACGATTTACGATTCAGATGATTCTAAAAATGTAATTAAAAACATCGTTAAGGAAAAAAACCTTGACCCAAAGGTTTATGCTCCAAATCCTATAAAAAATCGTATTTCTTCGGCAAAATCTAACCTGATTACGCCAAAGGCATACGAAGCAAGTAAGCAATTACGTGATGAAGATCGTGCGGCAAAACGTCCGCATATTCATGATATTTATGCAACTTACATGAAGCGTTGCAAAAAAGCTGGCGCAATGGATTTTGATGATTTGCTGTACCAAATGTTTTATTTGTTACACAAAAATCCAGATAATATAGTTGATAAATATAGAGCTCGTTTCAAATACTTGCTAGTTGATGAGTTTCAGGATACGAATTATTTGCAATATGCGATTATCCGAAAACTAGTCAATTATCCAAATAGTAAGCATAATATTACGGTTGTTGGCGATGATGCGCAAAGTATTTATGCGTTTCGTGGTGCGACTATTCAGAATATTTTGGATTTTGAAAAAGATTATCCACAGCTCAAAACATTCAAATTAGAACAAAATTATCGTTCGACTGACCATATTGTTCAAGCGGCAAATGATATTATTTCCCATAATAGAAAACAGATAAAAAAGAGTATTTGGTCAGATAAAGGCGATGGGCAAAAGATAAAAGTCTTTAAAACGCCAACGGATAGAGACGAAGCCAGAAAGGTAGTTGATACCATTTTGGATCAAAAAATGCGCAATCATTTAAGTAATAAAGAAATTGCGATTCTCTACCGTACTAATTCGCAATCTAAGAATTTTGAAGAAGCGTTGCGTCGTCAAAATATTAAATATAAGGTATTTGGTGGTCTTTCATTTTATCAACGAAAAGAGGTCAAGGATCTAATTGCTTACTTACGTGTTGTCGTCAATCCGATTGATGAAGAAGCACTGAGAAGAGTGGTGAATTATCCCGTTCGTGGTATTGGAAAAACGACCATTGATAAGATAGGAATAGTTGCTGCGGAAAGTGATATTACCTTTTGGAAAAGCATGAGTTTGTATCAAGGTGCAAAACGAGCAACGACCAATCTTAGGGCATTTATGCTCCTGATTGAAAATTTCCGAAAGCGTTTAGACAAAAAAGATGCGTATGAATTGGCTGTTCATATCTTCGATAAAAGTGGCTTAGCCGCTAATTTGAAGAAAGATACAACCGTTCAAGGCATTGGCAGAATGGAAAATGTGACCAGTTTGCTAGATAGTATTAAGGATTTCGTTGAAAACGATGAACTACTTGATGATGCAACTGTTCCAGACAAGAAATTGAACACATTTTTACAAACTATCGCACTTCACACAGATGCGGACAATGACGAAGATGACAAGGATAAAGTAACCCTGATGTCTGTTCACGCAGCAAAAGGTTTGGAATACATGTCCGTTTTCGTAGTTGGAATGGAAGACAATCTGTTTCCATCGTTTATGTCTCGGGAAAATCCAGAAGGCGTTGACGAGGAACGAAGATTATTTTATGTTGCAGTGACAAGAGCAGAGCGTTATTTGACTTTATCTTATACACAAAGTCGTTATCGTTTTGGTAAATTAGATACAAATATAGAACCTAGTCGATTTTTAGCTGAAATTAAAGAAGAACATTTAGAATTGGCAGGTGTCTATAACAAACAAAATAATATGGTTTCTTTTGACAGTAGTAGTAATGACGAAAAACGTCCAGTGTATGCCCGTGCTCGTAAAAAAACGATCGATCCTAATAATATTCCAGATTTTCCACCTGTACACGCTAATTTGATTAAAGAGGATTTACGTGTGATTCATAAACGTTTTGGAACAGGAATCGTCTTAGCATTGAGCGGTGCAACGGATAATCAAATTGCTACTATTCAGTTTGACTTAGTTGGTGAGAAGAAGATTATGCTTAAATATGCTAAGTTGGGTATTGAGAATAATTCTGTGTAAGATTTTTACCAAAGTTGAGTAATATGTGGACTTTCCCGCAAAGTTACGCAAAGGTTTCGCAGAGGGCGCAAAGTAATTCTTGGCGATACTTTGCGAAACCTTTCCGTCCTTTGCGGGAAAAACCATACACAGACTAAAACCTATGAACTTTCCGATGAATCCCATCTTTCAAATGTGCTTCTCCAAAATTCACTAGCAAACCAAGTCGTTTATTATATGTTTTCAAGTAAGTCAATATCTGTTTATGCTCCGCCTCAACTAGGCTTAACTTAGATTTCAACTCTATAATAATTTCATTTTCTACCAATACATCCAAGCGATAGCCAACGCCCATCAATTTTCCATCGTGACTAACTTGAACGGGTACTTGTCTTTGATAATTCATTCCAGCCTTTCCTAATTCATAACATAAAACGGATTCATAAAAGCTCTCTAGCATTCCTGGCCCATACATCGTATGAAGTTTAAAGCAAATATCGAGGACTTTTTTGAAGATAATATTAAGTTCATTTCTGTTTTTCATCGCAAGTTATATGTTTTAAGATTTAAGCCTTAAAAATAATAAACTTTTGGATTTGTAGTAATCTTTTCCCGTATTTTTTTTAGAAAAGAAGATTTGCCGCAGAGGACGCTAAGGTTTCGCAAAGGGCGCAAAGTAGTATGTGTTTTCCCGCAGAGGTTATGCTAAGAATTGCTTTGCGTCCTTTGCGAAACCTTAGCGTCCTCTGCGAGAAAAAAACACCACTTTGCACCCTCCCTTTGCATGAAAAAATCAATCTTCCAAAAAGTCCTCCTCAACAATCATTTTAGCTGTAGCCAATTCACCCAAAGCGTGATTATCTCCAGCCTCTTTTGCAATTTTCATTCCCTCGACATAGGTGTCAAACGCTTCTTGATACTGTTCTTTTTTTTCTAAAAGTTTACCTAAATGATAATATAAGCCAACATATTTCGGGTCTTTCTGTTTCAATTCTAAGTAGTATTTCATTGCATTATCAATGTCATCATACTTTTCATATTCTTTAGCAACAGCGAAAATGATAAAACCATCATTAGGAGATGCTTCAAAAAACGACATTAGTTGGTTCAAACGATTGGAATTCATGCGCTAATTCTTTATTTTTACAGATTGAAGGTAGAATTCAACCATAATTATTTATAAATAAACAAACCCAAGGAAAATATTTTAGTTCTTTTCCTTGAAAAATTTAAAACGAAAATATGAAATTATTAGTTTGCGTCAGCAAAACACCCGAAACAACTACCAAAGTTAGTTTCACTGCTGGCAACACGGAGTTCAATACTTCTGGTGTTCAGTACATCATGAATCCTTACGATGAGTGGTATTCGTTGGTACGTGCCGTAGAATTGAAAGAAGAAGTGGCAGGTAGCAAAGTGACTTTAATCAATGTTGGACCAGCTTCTAATGATTCAATCTTGCGTAAAGGTTTAGCCATTGGGGCAGATCAAGCTTTAAGAGTAGACGGTGAGGCATCAAGTGCTTATTACGTTGCTGCTCAAATCGCTAAGTACGCTAAAGGAATGGATATTGTTTTCACAGGAAAGGAAACAATCGACTATAATGGTGCGGAAGTAGGTGCTATCCTTGCGGAATTACTAGACCTTCCTTTTATTTCTTTCGCTGTTGATTTGAAAATGGAAGGAAACGTAGCAACTGTTACTAGAGAAATCGAAGGTGGAAAAGAAATCCTTAAGGTTCAACCTCCATTCGTTTTGAGTGCTGCAAAAGGTATGGCAGAGCAACGTATTCCAAATATGCGTGGTATTATGCAGGCGAAGAAAAAACCATTAGTGGTGCGTCCTGCGGCTGAAATGAGTGATCCTGTATCTATCGTTAGCTATGAATTACCTATATCTAAGTCTGCGGTTAAGTTGATCGACCCAGAAAATATGGACGAATTAGTACGTCTATTGCACGAAGAAGCGAAGGTCATTTAATTAAGAATTAATAATTACGAATTACGAATATTCTAAAGTTAGTTTTACGAATATTTTTAGTTCCGAATTAAGGATTCTACAATTAGGAATACGCTTTATAATTCCTAATTCTTAATTCTTAATTCCTAATTCAAGAAACTATGTCTGTTTTAGTATATGTTGAAAGTCCAGGAGGTGAATTAAAGAAAGCTGCTTTAGAAGCGGTGACCTATGGATACAAAATAGCTCAATTATATAGCACTGATGTTATTGCACTTACTATTGGTGAGGCAAACAACACAGGTGTTTTAGGTCAATATGGCGCATCAAAAGTTTTAAACGTTGCAAATGTAACTGATTTTGATAGCCAAGTTTACACAAAAATAATTGCAGGTATTGCTCAGAAAATGAGTGCAAATGTGATTATTGTAAATCACTCTGCTAATGGAAAATCTTTGCTCGGTCGTCTTTCTGTTCGTATGAAAGCGGGTTCTGTTTCTGCTGCGAATAGCGTTCCGACGCTTGTTGCTGGGAAACTAAGGGTAAAGAAAAGTGTTTTTTCAAGCAAGGCAATCGCTGAGTATGAAGTAAAAACACCAAATGCGGTTCTTTCTTTAACAGGAAACACTATTCCACCAGAAGTAACTGGAAGCGACGTGAAAGTAGAAACGTTGAGTATTCAAGTTCCTGCAGGTCGTGTAAAAGTGATTTCTGTAGATAGAGTAAAAGGTATTGTTCCATTACCAGAAGCGGAATTAGTTGTTTCGGCTGGTCGTGGTATGAAAGGACCTGAGAACTGGGGCATTATCGAAGATTTAGCTAAAACGCTTGGCGCAACTACGGCTTGTTCTCGTCCTGTTTCTGATATTGGCTGGAGACCTCATCACGAGCACGTTGGTCAAACAGGTGTTGCTATTCGTCCAAATTTGTACATTGCTGCTGGTATTTCTGGTGCAATTCAACATTTGGCTGGTGTGAATAGTAGTAAGGTAATTGTTGTGATCAACAAAGATCCAGAAGCTCCTTTCTTCAAATCGGCTGACTATGGTGTTGTTGCTGATTTGTTCGATGTTGTTCCTAGATTAACGGCATCATTGAAGAAATTCCAAGCGAACCAGTAGGTTTTGTTGGAATGATGGAGGAATGGAAAGTTGGAAGAATGGAGTGATGGAGGATTGGAATACGGGTTAATATTTTTACTAAGTAAAATATATTTGCTTTCCAATTTTCCAATTTTCCAATTTTCCAATTTTCCAATTTTCCAATTTTCCAATTTTCCAATTTTCCAATT
>CAZMEH010000705.1:0-2160 GCA_964564885.1 uncultured Saprospiraceae bacterium
TTTATACGCTATTTTTAAAAAAACATAAAAAACTGTTTAAATGTTTACAATAGACTGGTGAAAGTCATTGAATTGATACAAGACTCTAAAATTACACCCATTAGAGAATATTATAAAAATAGTAACTTGCGTCATTAATTTAACACGACTAAATGAACAAAGGGATAGAAGCAATACAATCTAACATCAGTGCAGAAAGACTAATTGGAGTACACGAAGGCGAATTTGATGGGCCATTAGTGATTGTTATCGGTGGAATTCATGGAAATGAACCTGCGGGAATTTTGGCGATGACGGAGCTATTAGAAATGATAAAAGTAGAGCCGTTAAAAAATGACAAATTCCATTTTTCGGGAAACCTTGTTGGATTAAGAGGAAATATAAAGGCTTTAGAATTAGGTGAACGTTATATTGATGCCGACTTAAATAGGCATTTTAAAAAAGCTAGAGTCAAAAGAGTATTGAGCGCAAATAAGTCTGAATTGAAAAATGAAGATTTTGAAATGCGGGAAATTATTGATGCAGTACATTATTATGTGAATCGTTACAAACCTAAAAAATTGGTTGTTTTAGATTTACATACAACTTCTTCATATGGTGGAATTTTCTCTATTACATCGGAAGAACCAGCCAGCGAAAAAATTGCGCTAGGAATGTATGCGCCTGTTGTGCGAGGAATTCTAAAAGGTATCAAAGGCTCAACTATTCATTATTTTAATACAGAAAATATCGGTGTAAATACATCAACGGTTGTTTTTGAAGGTGGTCAGCATGAGAATCCGATGGCTGTTAAATATGCTATTTCAGGTGTTATTAATTGCTTGCGTTCTATCGGTTGCGTTCAACCTGTTGACGTAGAAGCACGACACGACAACTTATTGAAAGACCGTTCTGTCGGTTTTCCTAAAATGACGAAACTCATTTACAAACATGTAATTAAAGCGAAGGACAATTTTAAAATGAAACTGGATTATATTAGTTTCCAAAAAGTAGGTAAAGGAGAAGCGTTAGCAACCGATAAAAATGGCGATGTTCTTTGTCCTTACGATGGACTTATTCTAATGCCGTTATATCAAAAACAAGGGCAAGAAGGATTTTTCTTAGTAGAAGAATTATTTTAGAATAAACACTATTGAAATAGCAGATTCTTGTGACCTTATATTGATACTTCGTCTTAAAGGCAAGAAGAAAAAGATAGAACGTCGATTGATTCCTTTACCTTATAAGGAATTAAGAAGAAGTTTATCTATTTCTTTTTGAAAATGCTCAAAGAAGGTTTATTTTTAGAGCGTTAAATATTGTAAAAAATTAAATTAATCAATCTCATGGATAGTATTTTAGACAAAATCAAAGGACAATTAGGCGAAGATACAGTTAACAATCTTGCAAAACAATTAGGTGAAAGCAAAGAATCCGTTCAAAAAGCAATAGACAGTCTTTTACCAAATATCATGAACGGTGTATCTAAGCAAGGTGCATCAGTTAAGGGTTTTATGTCTAGCTTCGACACGGATGGTGACGGTGATGTAGATTTAAATGACTTGTCTGGTTTAGCTGGAAAATTGAGCGGTGGCGCAATGGATATGGTGAACAGTATTTTTGGAGAGAAAAAAGAAGATGTTGCTGCTTCTGTAAGTGCTGATGCAGGTATTTCTGAAGAAAGCGCAGGTTCTTTGATGGAGAGTTTGACTACTATGGTTATGTCAAATGTGAGCAAAGCTCAATCTGCAACGGGTATTGATATCAACGGAATTTTAGGAAGTCTTCAAAAAGGAAGTGCTGACTTAATGAGTTCTGGCGGTAAACAACTGAATAGCCTATTTGGCGGCTCTTTAGATGCTGACGGTGACGGCGATGTAGATATGGACGATATCATGAAAGCAGGTAAAGATTTATTGGGTCGTTTTATGAAATAAAATATAATTTAACATAGTAATTTATTAGAAAATCGGTATTGAAAGAGTTTCAATGCCGATTTTCTAATTACACTCGTTTAAGAATTTTCAAATAACCAAAAAATATTATCGGAAATTATATGATTAAGTAGGTTAAGGAATGTAGCGTTTATTTGTTTCTCATTCCTAAGGTAGGTATTTCGACAATAATTTTAGCTTAAAGTATTGTTTTACCACATTTTGTATGCCTACCTACTGCTACTTA
>CAZMEH010000706.1:0-1548 GCA_964564885.1 uncultured Saprospiraceae bacterium
AAAAAACACAAAAAAAAGAGTTACCTCTTTCGAGACAACTCTTTCCTGAACTATCGTTTTGAATTGATAGCATATTCATTTTAAACAAATTCTTATGGTAAAATCACACCATCAATAGCGTGTACAATACCGTTAGAACCTTGTACGTCAGTGACTACAATATTCACAACGTTTCCTTTTCCATCGGTAACAGTTGCACCATCTGTTGTATTGATTGTGAAATCAGCACCTTGAAAAGATTTAACAACTTGTCCATCAGTCAAAGTTGAAGACAATACATTTGCACCTGCGACAACATGGTATTTCAATACAGCTTCTAAAGTAGCAACATCAACATCAGCCAATGTTTTCCAATCTGGATTGCTATCTAATAATGCTTGAAAAGCAGCATTAGTTGGAGCAAATACAGTGAAAGGTCCTGTTCCGCTCAAAACTTCTACAAAGTTTGCTTTCAAACCTTCACGAGTTAAAGCAGCAACTAGAGAAGTAAACTCGCTATTTGCCAATGCTAAAGTTACCACATTTGGAATTGCGATTATAGCATCTACTTCGTGAATAATTCCGTTATCAGCAGCGATGTCAGCAGCTATAACAGAAACGGCATTATTCAATTTTACACCATCATCAATATTAACCAATAAGCTAATCTTGTTTTTAGTCGTCGCTTCCTCAGCTAATGTAGCTGCGTAACCATTTGATAAATCAGTTGACTTAACCGTTCCTGCTACAACATGATTTAACAATACTTGCGTTAATACATCAACATCAACATCCTCTAATGATGTACCATTCAAAAATGCAGCAAAAGCAGCATTGTTAGGGGCAAATACGGTATATTCTCCGCCTGCAATTGTTGCGGTCAAACCAGTACGTTCTAAAGCCGCTAACAAAGAAGAGAAACGCTCTGTCTCTGTTACGATTTCTGTAATGTTCTTTGCTGTTGCTGCTTCCGCTTCTGGCTTCTGCTCAGCACAACTTGTCAAAAATAAAGTAGCACTTGATACTAGTAAGAAAAGAAATAATCTATTCACTTTAGCTTATTTTAATTGTGATATTCAACATAGTAATATCTACTGATGAATAACTAAATAGTACCTCTTTTGTTTATGTATTTAGGGTTTTTTATAAAAATAAATTATTAAAACTTAGGAGCCTAAGCCAGGCAGGTCAAGCAAGTCAGCAGATTTTTGATAAATAATTGGGAGGAGGTAATACACTTTATGATTAACAATATAATATTTGGCTAATTAATTTGGTGCGTCTGACTCAGATGTGTTCAATGGAAGTTAAAACTACCTAAGTATAAAATTAAAAGCCGATTTTGCAGACATATTAATTTTTGTCAATAAAGACTATTATCTTCGCCGTTTACGCATTTTGATATTTGCTGATATACGGTATCGTTTAACAGCTTATCATTATAAATAAGCGTACAAATTTATTAACATAGAAGTTGCCCTATTATATAGATTACCTTTAAGTAAAATCTTAATTATTGGCACTTTAATTAAAGAATAAGATGAATATTTTTATTAAAAAATTAAATTA
>CAZMEH010000707.1:0-5933 GCA_964564885.1 uncultured Saprospiraceae bacterium
TCGACAAAATGATTACCAGAACCAGAAGAACCCAATTGTCTATACGCTTTGTCTTTCATTTTTCGTACAAAAGGATGTTCCCGAAATTCAATCCTATCAAAAATGGGATCTTCTTCGATGATATGAGAAAACGCCTTGTCGCCAAATCGAGTATGTTCCTTGAGTGCTTCCGTTAGCAAATACTTCTCTCGATGAATATGTTCTGCTGGCAAATCATAAACCGTCAAACACATTCGACAACCAATATCCATTCCAACACCATAAGGAATAACTACATTTTGGGTTGCTAAAACGCCGCCAATCGGTAAACCGTAACCATGATGTGCATCTGGCATTAATGCGCCAGCTTTGGAAATTGGCAAACGCATCGCATTTCTTAGTTGTAGTTTTGCGCTGCTATCAATGTGTTTTTTACCATAAATCTGATATTGTGGCGTTTCATCTATCGACCTCAAAGTAATTTCTTGCTTTTCGTCTTCGTCTTCTTCTTCTGTCAATACTTGAACGATAGCACCCAAAACTGGGTCATCCTTATAAGAATCTGGTTCTTCTACCAACTTTTGCAACATCCAAAGCACTGTTTGCTTACCTTCTTTTTTATAATGTTTTCTAACTGTATTTAATGCTATACTAATGGCATTGCCACGTTTAGGGAAACCGATTTTTTCCAAATCCTTTCCCCTTAATTTTAAATTACCCACGTTCTTTTTAATTGAGAATTACGAATTAGGAATTACGAATTATTCTCATGATGTTTATTTGAGTAGTTGAAAAACATAATAGTAAACCGCAGAGCGGTGAAATAGCTATCCCGATAGCTCGTATCGGGAATGGTACAAACCATAGGTCAAATTAAAATAATGATTAGCTGCATAGCAGCGACACAGTATTCTAATTTGAGTTTTTAAATTACTCGAATAAATCGAATGAGTATTGAACCTATCCCAATCTGTCCCGATTTCTCGGTGAAATATTGGGATTCGTAATGATAAAACAAGCTTCAAAAATTGAAGTTGTTTCGTTTGTTTTTTAATGAAATTTACGTTGAAAGGAAACTTGCCAAACTTTGGAAGTTTGTGTCGTAGCCATTTGATGCTTGGTAGAATCACCAATGCAAAATGACTGCTTTACGCAATGAAGCTAAACGGGCGCTGATATGTAGTGAAAGTTCTCATGATAAGAGGATTTAAAATGATTAAGAATAACCAGACAAATCCATAGACAAATTTTAATTTAAAAAAGTTCCTGCTTTTGTTTTTTAATTTTAAATTAGATTTACCGTAAATTCCAGACATTAGACGTTTTCGAAACGTCTAATGTCTTCATTAAAAAAAGAATCTTGACAAACTACTGGATATTTCAAGCGACACCTGATATTTTTGATTTGAGAAATGCACTGAAAAACGATGCGCTCAAAACCTTTACGATTCGTTCGCACAAAGACAAAATTCAAAAAGGAGACAAAGCTATTATTTGGCTGACAGGCGAATTTACGGGCTGTTATGCGCTTTGTGAAGTGGTTTCGGAAGTTGCTCAAACGAAAGTGAGTGTTGATGAAAAGAAGTATTTTTTGAAATGGAATAAAGAAGCTTTGCAAGATAGGGTTGAACTTAAAGTAGAGTATAATCTTTGGAACAATCCTATTTATAAAGATGAACTCAATTCATTAAATACACAATCGCTCAAAACTAATATTCCAGGAACAAATTTCAAAGCAACCAAAAAACAATACAACGACTTTATTGAACATCTTCAAATGAGAAATTCAGTAGAAGAACCCATTTCAAAATATAATAAAACAGGAAAAGTAACGCATCATCCGCTCAATCAAATCCTTTTTGGCCCTCCAGGAACAGGAAAAACCTATCAAACAATTAATTACGCTTTGTCAATTATTGAAGATAAACCATTGACAGAATTGGCAAAAGAGGCACGAACGACTTTGCATCGACGTTTTGAAGAATACAAAGCGAAAGGTCAAGTTCAAACGGTGACTTTTCATCAATCGTTTACTTACGAAGATTTCATGGAAGGAATTAAGCCATTTACAACCGAAGACAAACAAGTTTATTACGATATTGAAAATGGAATATTCAAACAAATTGCGCTACGAGCGACTAAAAACCAATGGTCAAATCAAGAAGTTCTAATTCCAGATTCGACACTTAGCAAAGCCAGTTTTTATAAAATTTCATTGAGAAATGATAATGCACAAAGCGAAGACCAAGATGTTTTTGAATATTGTGTAAAGAATAATTGCATTGCTTTAGGCTGGGGCGACCAGATTGATTTTACAGAATCGGAAACAGAACGAGACATCAAAGAGCGTTTTCAAATTGCGGAAAGGAAACCTGATTTTGGCGTAACGGCTATCAAGTTTCTAAAGCTAAATATGCAAAAAGGCGATGTTGTTTTTGTTTCAAAAGGTAATAGTACGCTCACAGCTATCGGCGTGATAGATGGCGATTATTATTTTGATAAAAATGCGCCCATTGCTTTTTCTCAATTCCGAAAGGTGAAATGGCTGTATACTAATTTGAGTATTTACGTGAAAGATTTCTATCAAAAGTCATTTTCGCAAATGGCCATTTACCAATTAGATAAAAAACAGCTTAACCTTTCTTATTTTCAAAAGAGAAAAGCAGGCACATCAGAAAATAATCGCTTTGTTTTGGTTATTGATGAAATCAATCGTGGAAATGTTTCTGCTATTTTTGGTGAACTCATCACGCTTATCGAAACTGACAAACGAAAAGGCGAAAAAGAAGCCATTCAATTGCAATTACCTTATTCTAAGCTCAATTTTTCTGTTCCAAATAACTTGTACTTAATCGGAACAATGAACACTGCCGACCGCAGCGCAGAAGCGTTAGATAATGCACTCCGTAGAAGGTTTAATTTTATAGAACTTGCGCCAGAACCAAAGTTATTACACAAAATCGGTCAAATCGATTTAGCTGAATTATTAACTGCGGTCAATACAAGAATTGAAATTTTACTCAATAAAGATTATCAAATCGGACATGCGTTTCTAATGAATGCGAAAACAGTTTTCGATTTGCAGCAAATATTTGAAAATAAAATCATTCCTCAATTGCAAGAATATTTTTACGGAGATTGGGGCAAAATTGGTTTAATCCTCGGAAAGGCTTTCGTTCAATCGAAATATATGGATGATAGTTATAGAAAGTTATTTGCTGATTTTAGTTACGATGCAAGAGATGAATACGAAGGTCAAGTTATTTATGAAATTACAGATTCGATGAATTGGGATGAATTGGCTTTTTTGAAGATTTATAAGGTTTAACCTAAACTTTGTTTGTTTCAGTTCCAACCCGTAAATTCCCGCAAATCAAAATGGTAGTTCATTATCATTATTAGGCGTATTTGGCAAACTCATTATATGGTCATCATAAGATTTGTATTTTGATACTTTGCTGATTTTATCAAAAATCGTTTGTGTTTTTGGCTGCATTTTAAATAGAAAATAATCCTTTGTATCATCTAGTTTGCCCCATTGTGACCAATGTGTAACAAATTCTTGATATTGATACTCCAAACTCCATTCTACAAAATACTCAGAATAATAGCCTTTCCCAAACAAAAAATGCAACGCAATAACCAACAATTCCAATTCTAAAGCGGTTAAGTTTTCCACTTTCGGAAAAGTAACCTCACCTACTCCTAAAGTTTCCAAAAATGGAACAAAATCGCCATCGGGCATCTCCGTTTTATCAGTTTTAAAATGAACTATTGCGTCTTTCATTAACTTTCTAGCTTCCGTCAACTGCTTCAATAGCTTCTGAACAGCAAGCTTGTTAGGCGTGGAAACTTGTCCCAAATCACGATTCAATTCATCAAAACGATTCATTAGTTTATACCAAGTGATTTCGGTAGCTTCCGTGTCAAACCATTCACTTTGAGGTTTTTCGATAATTTCTTCCACGTCACTTTTCCAATTTAACCAACAATCGCAGTGACTCACTCCAAACGGACAAACTCCTTCATAATCATAATGACAATGCTCAAAAGTCGTCATACCAAACCAATCCGAAAACACCTTTTTATCTAACAGCTCAACTATTTCCTTGTAGCGCATTTTAATAGGTAACATCTGTGGCATATTTGCATTTATGTTAAATGCTAAGTATACCATTTCCAATGCCTCTGTTAAATCTTGACACTGCTTATCGGATAATAAGTTCTCCTTTGGAAATTGGATTTTTTGTAAACCACAATGGTGTCCTAAAACCTCTTTTGGGTCTTCTGAGGTATATCTATCTACTTCCGCAAACATAGATTTATACTTGCTTTTATCATTTCCATAATATTCTGTGCTGACTCGTAATTCTCTTTCTTTTTCTCGCTGTTGCTGTATTTGTGAAAGGTCTACTAATAGTTGATTAACATATTTTTGCATGATTTGCTATTTGATGATTCTTTATGATTTCGCTTGAATAAAGATAAAGTTGCTCGTTATGACTACTCAGATCAGCGAATAAGCGGATAACTTCTGTGAATTTGAATAGTTTTTTAGGTGTCAAAAAAAATATCCATACCCAAAGCCGCATGAACTAACCCTAAACTATGTTTATTATATTTTAATCCAAAAGTTGTAATGAAAACCAATTGTACTTGTCTGTTAGTTTTAGTGTTTTCTTGAAAAACTCGAATTTTATCTCGTAATTTTTGAGCATAATCTTTTGTAATACTAAATTCAACATTATAAAACTTAACTTCTACTAAATTGATAACATGGTCATTTCTGTCAATCACTAAATCTATCTGAGCACCTTTTTCTTCGGAAGTTCCTAATTTTAGGAAAGAAGACGAAGTAGAATAAATGCCACCAATTTCTAAAGCTTTCTTAATATTAGATATATGTTTGAGGCAAATGTTTTCAAAGGCATAGCCACACCAAATCTTATAGGATTGTGTCTGACTTAGGCTCGTCCAAGATGGAGGATTTTGTAGGTTTTTTTCAATAAATCGTAAATAAAACAAGGAATACTGATCAACTAATCTATAGACTTGACCTTTTTTTCGCTTTCCAAAAGGCGGATAAATTGCAATAAAACCTGATTGATACAACTCATCCAAAACCTGTGTAATACGACCTCCATCAGGTAGTTTTGAAATTTCTAATATTTCATTCCTATTCATTCCACTTTGTTTATTGGCTAATGCTCGAATGATAGCAACATGATAACCAGCGTGTTGAAATAGTGCAGGATACAAACTGAAAAACTCATCTTTCAACAAACCATCTTCACTAAAACATATCCTGTTAATGTTTTGAGTCGCACTTTTTCCTACTTTTAGTTCTTTTAAATAATGTGGAATGCCACCGATTACCATATAAATTTGAAGCAACAGATATTGGTCAAAATAAACATGACGACTTTTGAGATAAGCCTCTGTCTCGGCAAGCGTAAAAGGTTGTAAACGGACACGACGAGTTACCCGATTGTGTAAACCGCCTTTGTTTCTAAGAATTTTATTAATCATCCAAGAAGCAGCAGAACCACATACCACAACTACAATATTAGGCTCTCGAACTGCCCAAGAGTTCCAAAAATAGCTTAATCCCTTTAAAAAACCTGATTTATGCGTTGCCATCCATGGCACTTCATCAAAAAAGATAACTCTCTTTTTTGTTGTTTTTTGTTCTCTAAGTAATCTAACCAACAAGAAGAAAGCATCTAACCAATCATTTAAATCTGGAATAGCTACATTTGGAAAGAATTCTATTAAACGTTCCTTGAAGTTTCGGATTTGTTCTTGCTTGTCAGCGTTTTGAATACCAGATATTTCAAAAGCGATATGATTTTTATAGACCTCTTGTATCAAAAAATTTTTCCCAACTCTTCGTCGTCCTATTACGGAAATCATTTCCGCTTCGTTAGCAGCTAATACTTCTTTTAATATTGAAA
>CAZMEH010000708.1:0-1593 GCA_964564885.1 uncultured Saprospiraceae bacterium
CCCTAAAGAAGCTACAAATACATTTTATTTCGACATAAGATATAGATAAAAAGTATGCGCCTAACAAAAACAACATCGTCCATTCGCAGCAAAAGCTGCGACCGTCGTTGTTGTGGGACGTTGCACGCCATTAAAAAAACATAATAAATAATCATGAAGTTTATACACATTATAGAAAGGTTTGAACGAATAGATAGTCTAATACGCATAAAAGCCACAGGCAAGCCTAAGAATTTTGCTAGAAAACTCAATATAAGTGAAAGGTGCTTATATAATACAATTGAAATAATGAAACAACTTGGAGCTCCAATTAATTTTTCTCGTACAAAAGAAAGTTATTTCTATGAATATGATGTTGATTTCAAGTTTAAATTCATGAAAAAAGATAAATAAAACGAAACTGCAAAAAATATGCAGTGAAATGTTATATGTTTGCAACATAAAAAAAGAACCTGTACAAATTAGATGTTAGAGCATAAAACAGTACAGGTCTTATTGTTTAATTAAAAACTTTGTGAAGTTATGAAATTTTTTAATCAATTTATGCTTTTTAGCATGACAGTTTTATTAGTCTGGAGTTGTAGTAAAAATGATGTTGTAAATATTGAAGAAACGGTATCCCAAGAAACAACTCAAGCTTTGAAGACACTTCCTAACTTGGAAGATGTAACTATTCAAGAAGGGCGATTAGTTTTTAAGAGTTTCGATCACTATGAAGATATTTTAGATGATTTATCTGATTATCAAGATGTTTTTGATCAATTACCTAATCAGTTTGAAGGTTTTGTATCAAGTACTCAAGCATATGAAGAATTAACTTATGAAGAATTTGAAGCTAATGGCATTGAAGCTTATTCAGACTTTTTATACCTTGAAACAGAAGATGATGGTATGAAATCAGCTATTCCTGCTATTTTTGGTTCTTTTAGTGATTTTGCAAACAGCAAAGGCTTGATACAATTTGGAAGTAAAGTTTGGAAAATAAAACATACCGAAGTTGATGAATTTGAGGTAAGTGAATTATCATCATATATCCAAGGAGATTTCCAAAGTATGAGAACATTAGTTACAAATCCTATTATCACGGAAATTACTACTAGAAATTTTTGGGGAGATCAATGCGACGAGGAATACACTATTTCAAGAAGGCGTAAAAGGAGAATTATCGGCAATATAAAAATTATTCTTTATACTTCGGGTCGAACTGAAATGACTGTACAAAATATACATCAACTACGTAGAGTTGGTATTTGGTGGGGCGATAAAGCAGATTTAACAATAGATGGTTCAGCAATAATAGATCTTGTTCTTCTTAATCAACCCTCTCAACTTGGTGTTCAAGAGTCAATTAATTTTACTGCTACTAATAAGAAGAACTTCGAAGAGCTTGTAAGAAGTTGTAAATCAGGTTGTGACTTCTCTTTTACAAGTGTGAATGTAAATTATGATGCAGTAGACGGGCTAGGTGGAGCTAACTGTGATTGTGATCGTTAATTTTAGTCTCTATAAAAAACTAAATTAACCGAAATGTAATAAGAAGCTATTTCTAATATAGAAATAGCTTCTTTGTAATTAATGAAATAAATTATGAAA
>CAZMEH010000709.1:0-4747 GCA_964564885.1 uncultured Saprospiraceae bacterium
TTATTTTTATTTATAATATGTTGCCTTTCACAAGTATAAATACTTAATTATACATTTATATAAAAAAAATACGCACTAAAATTGTCTAATTATTTAAAATCATCCATTGCTTTATTATATTTACGTAACAATAGCGCATTGTGTGTAAATAATTAATATACAGCAATTTGTATTAATATATTTATAATATGCAAGTTGTAATAATGTACAAATTACCAAATTTCAAATTGTTAACTAAAAAATAATCAAGACATGGGACTTACAAACGTTGGTGTTAAGTATTACACTTTAGATGAAGTTATAGCTTTATTAGATGAGTGCAAAAAGCAAGGAAAACCTAATCCACTAGGTTTTGAAACTCATCCAATGCTATTCACAGATCCAGACACTAATCAAGTGGTTGAGGTTTTTGCTCAAGATGTAATTGTAGAACAAGGGCATAAGGTAGATAATACTAAATATCCTGGAACAACTCAAGATTTTACGGCTGATAATCAATTGATTATTACGACTGCTGGTGGTGATAAATTGAACTGGAAAGAAGCTACACCATATTATACCGTAAGTTTATCAATCTTAGAAAACAATAAGTTTTCTCCAGAAGTTGAAATCGCTAGAGGATTCGTTTATAAGAAAGAATGTATCGGTGCAATCGGATGTCACTTTGACTGGAACATGGTAAGCTGCACAAGTATTTCGAAATTAGACGGAGCGAAATAGTCTTCCTAATTCATTTTAATCAAAAGCGTTTTTAACTTCAAGGAGTTGAAAACGCTTTTTTATAGTGATTTTATACAAAACCGCAAAGTCTTTCTACCAACGAATTATCTTTTTAGGAATTAGTTTGTTTATAATTGTGATAGAAATAAATATCTGACGAGGATAGCATTAAATCCTGTCTGCTATTAGGCAGGCTAAAATCGTCAATCCTGTCTGTTATTAGGCAGGCTAAAATCGTCAATCAAATATGGCAAGTGCATTAAAGAATCTTTCAACATACGACGAAAGTAATATACCATCAGCAGAGGAAATGTCTTTCGGAATTGTAGTCGCAGACTGGAACAAGGAAATCACACACGCATTATACGAAGGCTGTTATGAAACGCTGCTTAAACATGGTGCGAAGGAAGAAAATATAAAAACGGTACAAGTACCCGGAACATTTGAATTGCCTGGCGGTGCGAGAATGCTATCTCAAACTGAAACGCTTGACGGATTCATTTGCTTAGGTTGTGTTATTAAAGGCGAAACGAGCCACAATGAATACATCAATCAATCGGTTGCTCAAGGTTTAATGAACATGAGCGTGATGTCAGGAAAGCCATTTATTTTTGGCGTATTGACACCAAATAATCAGCAACAAGCTTTGGATAGAGCAGGAGGGAAGTACGGAAATAAAGGTGTAGAAGCAGCAGTTACTGCGCTTAGAATGGTCGCATTAAAAGAACAATTAACCAAATCGAAGAAGAATGTAATTGGTTTTCAGTAGAAAGTATCAGCGGGTCGCCGAGAAATCGGGATGTAAACACAGATGCCCGTTAATACTTTCGTAGTATCATCTATCAATTCTAATCTTTATGAAAAACAGCTTTTTAAAAATATTGAGCCTAATCGTTATTGCGTGCGGTTCAATTATTTCACTTTCTGCACAACAGCCATTTTTTTATAAAGTGGATAGTGATATGGGCTTGCCTTCTGATGAGGTTTATGAAGTGGAGCAAGATAGTTTTGGCTTTATCTGGATTGGTTGTGATGCTGGATTATATCGCTATGATGGTGTGAATTTTAAAGTATATCGGCACAATTTGCAAAGTGGAAGAAGTATTTCGCATATCAGAATAGGTCAAAACCAACGGGTTTGGTGTCAAAATTTTTCAGGACAAATATTTTACATTGAAAATGATTCGCTTCACTTGTTTAAAGATTTTTCGAGTAGTTCTCGTTCTTTTCCATTGTTTAAGATTGACACAAAAAACAACCATCTTTGGGTAGCGACAGACACTATGATACAGTGCTTTGATGCGATTTCTAATCAAGAGTTATATACCAATAATAAAATACCAAATTCAGAAAATTCTTATGCAGAAAATCTATCTTTAGTTTTTAAACAAGTTCTATTTATAAAAACGGAATCTACATCACGAGTTACTGTTTTCAAGGACTTAATACTATAACAAAAAAAGATAGATATTAGTGCTTTTTATTCGGGTAGTCCTCGTAGTTTTCATGAGGTTGGTAGTGATTTAATTGGCTTTTTTTATGAAAAAAATCGACAAAAATATCAATTTGTTCAGATAAATAGCGATTCGTTGGAGTTGATTAATACCGTTTCTGGTGAGCTGGCAGGGCATTTTATCTATAAGATAATTAAACTCGGCAACTATTATGCATTGGGTACTTCTGATGGCGTAAAATTTACAAATGAGCTATTTGAAATAATTAAAAGCTTTTTACCAAACGAAAAAATTGCTGATATTTTACAAGATAGAGAGGGCAATATTTGGCTAACTTCCTTGCAAAATGGTATTTACGTTATTCCGTCATTAGAGCTAGAAACCTTTTCCAACGATTTTTTTCCAGAGAGTAATATTACTGCACTCATGGTACATAATAAACAATTAGTGATTGGCACTTATTCGGGTAATTTACTTTATTTCAATCCTACTCATAATACCTTTGAGGCTCAGCCAAAACGAAAAGTTGGTGAATACGGTTCTGTAAAAACGTTTGGTTATTATCAAAATAAATGGGTAGTTGCTCGTCCTTCGTCGGTGCATATTGATGAAAAAAAACAAGAAGAACGTATTCTGATCAACAATGTCAGACAAATGGTCGTGATGCAAGACACCCTTTTTTATGCTAGCTCTAACCTTGTGGGCAAGTTTACAAATAGCCCGTCGATTGACGTTATTCAGCATAAAGCAGGTCGAGCAATTACGAAGCATCCTAGCCAAAATGTGATTTACTATGGTTTGATTACTGGTTTTTTTAACTATAAGAATGGTCAATCAACGGAGCTTTTTTATGAAAATAAAAAACTTTATCCCTCAGATTTTGCTTGGCAAGGCGATACGCTTTGGATAAGTACAGTTACAAACGGACTGTTTTTGTTTGTAAATGATAAATGTGTTCAGAATATTCGACATGGCAAATCGCTGTCTGGAACAACGCTCCGAAAACTCTATCGCTACCAAAATAAAATGCTCATTGCGACTGACATTGGCGTCGTTAGTATGGATTTGAATACAAAAGAAAGCACTGTTTTTGATGCATCGGACGGACTTCGCCAAAAAGAAATCAATGCCATGGAAGTCATTGACGGTGTGCTTTATGTTGGAACGCCACGAGGTTTAGTGCGTTTTCCGTTGACCATGAATACTCAAAATAATGCTATTCCCAATATTGCGATCACATCCGTCAAAGCCAACAATGAAGCGTTTTCCTATAAGAAAAATACTTATCTGCCTTATGATAAAAATAATTTGACGATTGCATTTAAAACAGCTCTGATGCGTAGTCGAGGTTGTTTTTATTACGAACATAGACTGATTGGCTTGGATGATACTTGGAAAAAGACCAATGCTATAAATTATGAAATTGATTATAATGCTTTGCCTTCGGGAACATTTCGGTTTGAGGTTCGAAGCGTGAATGAAGATGAGAAAAGAAGCAAAACGGCTTCGGTTGATTTCATTATTTCTGCACCTGTCTGGAAACGTTGGTGGTTTATTTTACTGGCACTTTTATTTGTTTCTGGGTTTATTTATTGGTTGGTTCAGCGTCGCATTCGCAATATTCAACGTCAAGCGAATGCCGAAACCGAGCTTAAAAGTTCACAACTGACGGCTATCAAAGCACAAATGAATCCGCATTTCTTGTACAATGCGCTGAATTCTATTCAAGATTTGATTTTGCAAAAAGAGATTCGGAGTGCGAGCCGTTATTTATCCAAATTCAGTTTGTTGATGCGTCAAGTTTTGGAAGTTTCGAGCGATATGTCGATTTCAATGACCCGAGAAGTAGAGATTTTACAGTTGTATTTGGACTTGGAGAAATTGCGCTTTGGTGACGATTTTCAATATCAATTACAACTGCCCGAAAGTCAAGATTTGGATGCCTTTCAAATTCCTTCAATGATTATTCAGCCATTTGTAGAAAATGCTATCAAACACGGTTTGCTACACAAAACGAGCGGAAAAAAGGAATTATCTATTCATTTTCAAATCACAGATATTATCATTTGTACGATTACGGACAACGGCGTTGGAAGGGTGCATTCTGCCAAAATAAAGCTTAGAAGAGGTTTGCAGCCCGTTTCCTTTGCGACTTCTGCCACGAAGCGACGATTGAATATTTTGAACCAAACGCATTCGAAAAAGATTGGTCTTGAAATCGTTGATTTGTATGAAAAAGAGCAAGCGAAGGGAACGAAAGTGATTTTGACGATTCCAATTTGGTCAGAGAATTAGTACAGCAGGCAGTAAATAGTTGACAGTTAGCAGTAAATAGAATTTATTGATTTTCAATTATTTAAATTAAAATATAGTGGTCAGTTATTTATGCTTGGAACAGGTAGGCACTCCTGTTTTTTATAAAAATAATCATACTACGGTACATTTTTTTAGAACAGAGAAAAAATCTCTGTTCTCTACTCTCTTTTCTCTGTTCTAAAAAAATATACCGTAGTATGATTACTTTTATAAAAAACAGGAGTGCCTACCTGTTCCAAGCATAAATAACTGACCAC
>CAZMEH010000710.1:0-8437 GCA_964564885.1 uncultured Saprospiraceae bacterium
TTAAATTTTCTAATTCATTAACTGATGTTACGCAGAGTTAGCCTCATCTTTTTACTCGGTCTTCACCTCGTGAGTATAGTTCGCTGAATTACGAAGCGTAGTTAGGCGATTTTCGGTAAAACCGAAAAGCAGCAAAAAAGAATGGTTACGGCTACTTTCGACAATTTTAAAATACTATAACTTATTAAAATAACTATTCTTTTAATTTTTTGCGTAACATCAGTTGATGTAACAAAAAAAATTACCTCATCTCGCATTTGATACGAAATGAGGTAACCCAAAAATAATGTATATATTTTATAAAACTGGTTCTTTGAAAAATTCTGGGATAAAATATTTTTCTTTGAAAAAACGTCTTGCCGTCAGCCGTCAGCCGATTTTTCAAAGAACCATAAAGCTTAATTCAAATGTCCATCATCGTCATCATCAAGCATATTAGCTAATAAATCTCTAAAAGTCAACTTATTTTCAATCATATCCTTGTTTACGATATTAAACTCCGAAAGTCCGTGCAATGCTAGTTCCATAAAGAACAACTTATCAGCGTCCGCTATTTTGATAGAATGAACTAATTTTTCTAGTCCAGCCACTTTCTTAAGTTCTTTTTCGTAATGCTCATCCGTACAATCATTCAACAAATCAACCGTTTTTCCAGAAGTAAACCACATTTTAATAGCATCATACGGATCACGTTGATTGCGTTTCAAACGCTCAGGATTTGGAAAATATTCTAAGAATAAATCTTTTATCGCTTTATTCATCAAATGCAGCGCAACCATATAAGGTCCTTCTTGCTCTCCTTCGTACACCAATTCGACTTTTCCAGTGATGGCAGGCACTACGCCCCAAAAATCAGTCAACCTTGTGCTTGTAGATTTTTCGTCATTGATGAGCATGCGTCGTTCGGCTGTACTTGCTAAGTTTTCTAAACCAGAAATACTTAAACGAGCAGAAACACCAGATTTTTCATCAATATATTCAGACTCTCTTGCTGCAAAAGAAATCATCTCTAACAACTTTGCAGATTGTTTTTGAACGCGAATAGTTTCCTTTTGGCTGTCCGTCAATCTTGCTTCTTGTTCCGTAATGGATTGAGCAATTTCGATTGTTTTTGGATAATGCGTCAAAATTTGACTTTCAATTCTATCTTTCAAAGGCGTAATAATACTTCCTCGATTTGTGTAATCTTCTGGATTTGCAGTGAAGATAAATTGAATATCTAACGGCATTCTCAACTTGAAACCACGAATTTGAATATCGCCTTCTTGTAGAATATTAAATAACGCTACCTGAATACGTGCTTGTAAATCGGGTAATTCGTTAATTACAAAAATACTTCTGTGTGAATGCGGAATTAAACCAAAGTGAATAACACGTTCGTCAGAGTAAGATAATTTCAAAGTTGCTGCCTTAATCGGGTCAACATCTCCAATCAAATCCGCCACACTAACATCTGGCGTTGCTAACTTTTCTACATAACGAGTATCTCTGTGTAACCATTCGATTGGCGTATCGTCACCTTTTTCGGCAATCAAATCAACCGCATAACGAGAAATCGGTAATAACGGATCATCATTGATTTCGCTACCAGCTACTGCTGGAATATACTCATCCAATAAACTCACTAATAATCTTGCAATACGAGTTTTTGCTTGACCTCTTAGACCTAGCATCAATATATTGTGGCGAGAAAGAATAGCTCTTTCAATATCTGGAATTACCGTATCCTCAAAACCTAAAACACCTTCAAAAACTGTTTCTTTATTGCGTAGTTTTTGAATAAGATTAGCTCTTAATTCTTCTTTAATAGACTTTGATTGGTAACCTGATGCTTTTAATGCGCCTAGTGTTTTATGTTGTATCATATATCTTTTATCGTTAATTTCTATTTGAGTAGATAAATCTACTATAATTTTAGGAAGGCGTTTAAATTTCAATGAACTCAATTTAACCACTTTATCCTTAGACAAATAGAACAACATTGAAATCTAAAGATTGTTTTTCTTTTGCTAGGCATCAATTCTAAAAAGTATTTGTAGCAAGCATTTTAGTTGTTTTTTATTAAAAAACGTAACGCTTTATGGTTTCATCCGAAATTTTAAAACATTTGTCGAGAAATGCTAATTTTTTAATATTGAAATAGTACATTTATAATATCATTTTAACATCAAAATAAATCTTTCATGAACGAAAAAATAGTTGTCCCTATTTCTGGGTACATAATGTTGTTAGTGTTTTTTGCTTTAGTAGGAAGTGCTGTATTTGTAATTGTCAACTCATTCATATTAGTCGGAATACTTATGTTTTTTGGATTGATTATTATGTTGGTAGGTTTTATTTCTGTCAACCCAAATGATTCTCGAATTTTAGTTTTATTTGGAGAATATAAAGGAACGGTTAAGAAAAACGGACTTTATTGGGTAAATCCATTTTATACTAAGAAGAAAATCTCTTTACGTGCTAGAAACTTTGATAGCGAGCGTGTAAAGGTGAATGACAAATTAGGAAATCCAATTATGATTAGTGTTATCTTAGTTTGGAAAGTGAGCGATACGCACAAAGCGGCTTTTGATGTAGATAATTACGAAAGTTTCGTTCGAGTACAAAGTGACTCGGCTGTTCGTAAATTAGCTGGATTATATCCTTACGATAATTTTGATGATGATCAAGCAGAAGTATCTTTGCGCTCAGGTTTGGAGGAAGTGAACCATACTTTAGAGAAAGAACTACAAGAAAGATTATCCATTTCGGGTATCGAAGTTTTAGAAGCAAGAATTGGTTATTTGGCTTATGCTTCCGAAATTGCGAGTGTGATGTTGAAGCGTCAACAAGCAGAAGCAGTTGTTGCAGCACGTTTGAAAATCGTGGATGGCGCAGTTAGTATGGTAGAATTAGCTTTGGCTCAATTGTCTAAGAAAAAGATTGTAGAATTGGACGAAGAGAAAAAAGCGGCCATGGTCAGTAACTTAATGGTTGTATTGTGTTCCGATAAAGAAGCAACACCTGTTTTGAATACAGGAACTTTGCATCAGTAATCTTTTGATGGAATAATGGAGTAATGTAAAGCTGGAATAATGTATTAAAAAACATTATTCCAGTTTTCTGTGTTCCGATTTATTGTTTTAATAAAATAGGACATCAAACGTTTTCAGAACGTTTGATGTTTCAGTTATAAAGAATAAGACTATGGCGACAAAGAAAAAATTTGTACTTAGAGTTGATGAACGCACGATGGCTGCCGTTGAAAAATGGGCTGCGGATGAATTTCGTAGTATTAATGGTCAACTAGAATGGATTATCACTAGAGCACTCAAAGAAGCAAAACGCCACAAACCACCAAAAGTAGTTGACGTGCCAAAAGAAGAAGATAAAACTAAAAATGAAGAATAAGTCGATTTTAGATTTTAGCCTGCTTGACGGCAGACAGGATTGACGATTTACGATTGTAAAAATCAATTATCAACAAATTTTAAATCGAATTATTCTTCATTTTTTTAATAAAGTCTGACTTCTCTCAGTCACGAGAATTCGTGACGGCCTGACCTCTGACAGTCCCGGGCACTCGTGGACGGTCTCTGTTCTTAAAACTTAAACTGACATTTTACATTATAAGTTCTCATCGCATTCATTCGTCCTGGTCTAATTGCATATTCTGTATTTGCCACATTATTAACAATAAAACCTAAGCGAATATTTTTGCCCAAATCAAATGAAATACGAGCATCATAAATCCAATTGCCACCTTTTGAAGTTTCTCTAAATTCTCTGTAACCAGGAATTAATTCGCCTCCATTCAGTGTGTAAATCAGTTCTCCGATATCTCCTTCACTCAACAAAATATCATCAATCTGCCACATATAACCATTAAAAATAGCTGCGCCACCAATCGCTATAAACTTAAATGGAAGTTCTAAATCCAAACGAGCAGTGTGTAGACTTCTATATTTTAAAATGGTTTGCTGTAATTCCTCATTGTTTTCTACATCGCCAAATCCTTGTACCAGATTGACAAAATAATTCATTCCTTTAGCTTCAATAGAATCCAAATCACCAGGATAAGTATAGGTATAACCGCCCCAGAATCTATATGGAATTGGCCCAATTTTACCATTAATGTAACTTCCAACTTCCAAACCTGCAATACGTCCACGACTCAAATTTACGGATTTGAAACCAATCTCACTTGGATCTAGCGCACCTTCACCGAAATATCCAAAGACAAGCTCTACCATGTTCCAGTAATCCATATTAAACAAAGCAACATCTACGTAACCATTAATATAATCATTTTTAAACAATCGCTTATAACCCACTTCCATACTCCAACCAATTTCTGGTAAAATCTCTGGATTCGGTAAAAGTCCAATCGTTGGTAAAAATGGAATACCCGTTTTAAACAAAGGCGTTTCTACAAATCGTTCCGCTAAACTAGGAATTCTATAACCTTGTCCAGTATTAAAACGCCAACGGTTTTTATCATTCGGTTTATAAACGGCACTCAATCTTGAAACAGGTATTACTTGTCTAAAAGTGCTATCACCTGTAACAATATATTCACCTCGTAAACCAACAATTACATTTAAGCGATTTTACATAAAATCCATATCCAACTGCGTATAAACCGCACTAATATTAGCTGAGAAGGAAAAAGCTTCTTGCGAAGTGTCGATGTCTACCGTCGGTTCTTCTCCAAAATAATATTGATTGGAAATACCTGCGGTCAATCGCATATTTTCATTAATAGTCCTCTTAAAGCGATATTCAATATTTCTCATCAAACCAGGCGCAGCAGGATCATCATTATCTCTAATAAATGAAACTAGAAAAAGGCGACCTTTTAATGTGTGTTGATTATCCCACTTATCGAAAACAGTCAAGTGCGGATCAAATGAATAAGTGACAAATTTATTATTTCTATAAGGGCCAATATGTTTCAATGAATTGGTATCAGCGTCTTGCCAGATTAAAAAAGTTGGTGAAGAATGTTCCATTATATTACCATTAATACCAAAACTAATTTTATCCGTAAAACGGAAACGTGTTTTCCAATTAACACGCAATCGGTTTTCTTCTAAACCTTGTAAATGCTCTACTCGATGATGATAATTTGCGCCAAGCACTAAATCAAATTTTTCTGTTCTCGCTTTATGCGAAAATAAAATTCCTCTAGTCATCGGACGATTTTCTTCTGTCCACCATTTGCGGTAAGTGCTAACAGGATCTTCGTATTCACCAGCATAAAATGCCACAGTTGTTTCTGGCTTTGAAGTCGGCCAAGCCGTTACGACATTAATAACACCGTTCATCGCCGCAGAACCATATAAAACAGACGATGCACCTTTTAATATTTCTATTCGTTTTGCATTTTCAAATGGGATAAAATTCCAACGAATATCACTTGCGAATCCGCCAAGCATAGGTTGTCCATCTACGATAATTCCAACTCGGCTACCTGCACCAAATGAAAATCCACTACTTCGTATATTAACTTGATCATCCACTACTTGAACGCCTGGAACTCGCTCAACGGCTTCTGAAAGGGATGTAATATTATTCTTACTAATAAAATCGCTACGAATTACTTCTATCGTCACAGCTTCATCAATAATAAGTTTCTCATTTTGAGAACCCGTAATCACAATTTGATTTAAGATAGAAATACTTGATTTCAATCGAATATCAATCTCCACTAATTGCTGATTATCAGAAAAATTAATATCAATTTTGTCGGTCTGCGAAGTATAACCAATATAACTTGTCTTGATTTTAAGTTGACCGCTTCTTGCTGTAATAGAAAAAATACCTGTCGCATCGGTCGTAAAAACCTGACCACCATTAATCTGAATAGTTGCGCCAGCGAGCGGCTCATCACTTTCAGCATCAAGAACAGTTCCTTTTAGTACACCAGAATTCTGTGCATGAAGCGTAGTCAAAAAGAAAAAACAGCCTAAAAAAATGAAGTATCTCATAATAAATCTGATATGTTGAAAAACTCTAAGTTTACATCTGTAAAGATAAATCTATAATTTCAGTTTTGAGTTGTGGCTTTTGAATTATGGGTTGCAAAACCTTGTTTTTTTTAGATAAAATCCTCGTTTTTATTGCTATCAACTGATTTCAGGCACTGACAGAACCGAACTCAAAAACAGTTTGTCCTATTCAGTAGTTTCAATAAAGTCCTGTAATTTGTAGTAATTTTTAATCACGCTTTAAAAATTACGGTTCTTTGAAGGGTTTAGTGGAATTTAAACCTACCTTTTAGCAGACAGGAATCAAAGGTTTATTTTTTTGATAAAAAAAGGGTAAAACGCACGAAATTTTACTACCTCATCCCAAATCAAGTTTACTCGGTCAAGCCTTGTGAGAATGTTGGGATGAGGTAGTATTTTTCTGTTTTACGATACAATATTCTGTAAGCAAGTTTCATGCGTTTAACCTACACTGAATGCTAGTAATTGTTTTTTTTGTCGCCAAAACCTCTTCCGAATGATTGGGCATTTCCTCTAACTTGGGTTCATTTTTAACTAATAAAATGATTGTACCTGCAACAAGTCCAATACCTAAGATAATCAATAGAACCTTTATCCAACCGACGAATGTTTTTTTTATAATCTTGATTTTTTACACCAATTAATTTAGACGTTTTGGTAAAATGTCTCTACCGTTATCCAATGCCGGTTCCGCCTTTGTCAATGAATTTCTTCATGCGAGGCGGCATTAGGGTGTATAATTGATTGACATAAATACGTAATCGGTCATAATTTTCTTCTTTAATTGCTGCTTCACCTTGCGCTATGACTTCCACACCTTTCTTTTTATCCTTGAACTGATCCCGTTTATCGGTGTAATAATAGAACAAAGAAATCACATATTCTGGACTTCTCCAATCCACTCGACCTCTAATGTCTTGCAATTGATCAATGACTTCTTGTATTTTCAATCGGCTATTTGTAGCTAAGAAACTCTTTTCTCGATTGACAATATTCTCAAACTGACTTTTATCCTGTTCTGTTGCATGGGCTTCTTCCAGCGTGTTTTTTGTCCAACGTTTAGTAGAGAAATAGTCCATTTTTATTTTAATAATGTGCTTATCTCTCGTTAGATTATCAATTTGCTGTGCTAATTTCCGCTTCTGATCTTCAATCTGAAATTTCTCATCCGTTACATCATCTATCGAAACCTTCTTAGAACGAATAAATAAAGAACGCAACGCTTTTTTGATTCCGTTTAACTCACCAGCCAATTCAAAGTTTTCTTGCTTTTGAGCATCCATCAACTCATCGTTGAGTTCCGTCATTAGTTTGACGAATTCATCTTGCAATCGCTCAATATTGACATAACGTTCCGATGGATTAAAGACATTTTCATATTCTTGGTCAGTCAGTAGGAGATAGGCGTTGATGCTCAAATCACGAGACTCAGACATTTCTAGCGTGATTTCAATATCAGAACCTTTTATCAAATCTCTCGTCAATTCCTTTCCAACAATACTAATCATTCCAATCGTTTGATTCGCTGACGGCATCGCATAACCTGGGCCTTCTACGACATTAATCGTGATTTTATCAGTAGAACCTTTTTTGATGGTTTTAGTAATTTCCTTAACCATCGTACGCTTCGTTGGAAGGATTGAGTTTTTTTCAAAAATAACTTCCAAAGCAGTTGTTCCGCTTTCAATATCATCAATTTCTAAGCAAATGTCATTCGGCAAAGGCTGACCAACGACGCTATAACGACCTTGCGTAATGCCGATTGGGGCAAGGTCAATATTTAAAACATTGTTTTTCTCATCATAAACCTTAAAATCAAATAGATTGTAAACATTTGGCGCAAGCAACAAATATTCACTCAAACGATTTTCTAAAGGTTTCAAACCTGTATCAAAACCGCCATCTTGACGAGTGATTCGATAAAACAAACCTTTGACTTCACCTTGAACTAAGGCGGTAAAATACTCTTCGTCGTCTTGTGTTGTTTTTTGATAAGCCGTTTTTATGGAAATATCAACGGTCGATTCTTGTTGTTTTTTGTCGGTTGAAACTAATTCAGTTGACTTTTTTGGTAAATTCAATGGCTTCGTTCCTGCGTAATAAGCTGCACCGATGGCAACCGCAGTCGTCGGATCAATATTGCAATTCACCTCAATTTTAAGCGAACGACCAATCAATTCCCGAACAAACGGAATATAAGTTGAGCCGCCAACCATCAAAATATACTTCAAAGTCTTTGAGCCAATTTGATTTCGGTCAAGCATTTGAGCAATCATTTCCACTGTTTTTTCAATGTGTGGTTTAATGATTTTTTCAAATTGCGTGCGAGTAATGAGCATATAACCTTCAATCATATTGCCATCATCGTCTTCTGTTTCAAATTCAATCTCAGCGGTTGGCGAGTTAGAAAGAACGATTTTTGCTTCTTCTGCCTTGTTCAAAAGAAC
>CAZMEH010000711.1:0-4316 GCA_964564885.1 uncultured Saprospiraceae bacterium
CAAGAGCTAATTGAACATTGGGCAAATGACAATAGCTTTATCAATTGGGTATTAAATAATAATTCAGCAGATGTAGAGAAATGGGAACAATATTTCAAAAAGCACCCTGAATTACTTGAACCTACTCAAATAGCTAAAAGTATTATTTTAGGTTTACCCATTAATATTAAAACTATTCCAGAAGAGCAAATTAATCAATCTTGGGAAAAGGTGGTCGCTGAATCTGAAAGAGTTATTAATAAGCGTCAACAAGAGGTAAAAAAAGCACGACGTGTTCAGTTTATAGGCTGGTCTGTTGCGGCCTCTATTGTTTTCATTATTGGGTTAGCGGGTTGGTTTTTCTATACGATTAATCAAGAAACAGCTATTCACATAGCGACAAAAGCGGGTGAACAAAAAGAAATAAAATTGCCTGATGGTTCAGAAGTCTTTTTAAATGCTAATTCTTCTATGTCTTATTTTAAAAGGGACTCTAGAAGTATTTCACTACGTGGAGAAGCCTTTTTTAAAATAAAGAAGACAGAGGACAATCAAAAATTCGAGGTAAGAACCAATAAATTGACGGTTCAGGTTCTTGGGACAGAATTTAATGTAAATACAAATTTTCATCAAACGAGTGTCTATTTAAAAGAAGGAAAAGTTATATTAGATATTAATGAGAAAGATGAAAGCATTAAAATGCTACCAGGGAATTTAGTCATTTATAAAGATGATAATACGATTGAAAAAGTAACCAAATTAGAAGATGAAGACATGGAACTCTCATGGATAAGAGGTTCTTTGGTTTTCAAAAATGCTAATTTAAAAGATGTATTAAATGAGGTTGAAGCCATTTATAGTATTCAATTTGACTTAGAAAAGATTAATACAACCGATATAAAAGTTACTACAGGCTTGCCGGTCAATGATTTAGAATTGGCTCTTGAGTTATTAAAAAACACGCTCTCACTTGAATTCAAGCAATTAAACGAACAACAGTTTTCAGTAAAACGGTTAGAATAGAACCCAATAAACCGAAGTTAGTCTATTCTAGTATTGTTTAAAAAATAGAAGACAAAAAATAAATTAATGATAATCCAACTGTACACCAAGGTTAGGGCTATGTTTTTATGCCTTATACTTAATATCTCATTACTTTCTGCCAATGGAACAAGCTTTTCTGCTCGTCCATTAGCAGAAGTATTGGATGATATTGGTGCACATTACCATGTCTTATTCTCTTATGACCAAAAATTAGTTAAAGGTATTCAAGTCAATTTTGATTTTAGAGCAAATGAAACGTTTGAAATAGCGGTCAATCGTGCTTTAAAAGGTACTTCTTTGAAATACAAAAGCTTTGGAAAAAAATATTATGTCTTGTATAAGAATACGAATTCTGGTACTAGAAAAATGAAGCAACTCAAAAAGAATATTAAAAAAATTGAAGCGATAGAGCAATCTAATGAAATATCTCTTTATAAGTATTCTAACGAAATTGATGCTCTTGAGCTGTCTAAATCTGCTACTAAAATTGCTGCTGCAAAAACAGTCACAGGTCAGGTTTTAGATGAAAACGGAATGCCGTTGGTCGGTGTCAATATTCAAGTTAATCAACATATTATAGGAACATCAACGGATGTGAACGGTCAATTTTCGTTAAATATTCCTAATTCTGCCCAGCAACTTACCTTTTCTTATGTTGGTTATGAAACAAAAGAAACGGTCATTAATAGGGCTGAAACGATTAAAATCATTTTGTCGGCAGGTATTTCTGTTGATGAAATCATCGTTACTGGCACTAGAGCACCTAATAGAACAAATACAGCTGCTTCTGCGCCTGTTGACGTAATCAATGTTTCAAAGTTATATTTGATAGCTCCGCAAAACAATATTAACCAACTATTAAATTACTCCATACCTTCCTTTTCATCTAATAGCCAAACGATTGCAGATGGTTCTGACCATGTTGACCCAGCATCATTGCGAGGACTTGGACCAGATCAGGTATTGGTTTTAATCAATGGTAAACGACGTCATACTTCTTCGTTGGTGAATGTAAATGGAACTTTTGGTAGAGGAAGTGTTGGTACAGATTTAAATACTATTCCGCTTGCTGCATTAGAAACGATAGAGGTGCTGAGAGATGGCGCTGCTGCTCAATATGGGTCAGATGCAATTGCTGGAGTTATCAATTTAAGGCTTAGAGAAGATGTCAAAACGTTAAATATTAATATCAATACTGGTGCTAACTTTTCTAAAAATGCTGTTCCAGAAAATCCTATTGATGGTGAAGTTTTAGAGTTAGGTATTAATTATGGCTTACCAATCGGTAAAAAAAGAGGTTTTATAAATTTTTCGGGTTCTGTAGATTATCGAGGAACGACAAACAGGACACAGCAATATTCAGGTAAAATATTCAATGCTTACAATGCCATCGAATGGGCTGCATATAACGATGGTGCAAATTTGGCAAACCTAAGTATTGATGATATTCAATCTTATGCTCAACAAGTTTTACATTTCGATGAAACATTTAAGCAATCTATTAATGCTTCAAATGATATTAATCAACTAAGAACGTTATTGCAAATAGATGTGACCGAAGAGGAATTACTAGTAAGAGACTTAACTAGAAATGACTTTAATATTAAATTTGGTCAATCTGAGTTGCGAGATGCTAAGTTTTTTATCAATACTAAAATTCCAATCAACGATAAATTAACCTGGTATGCCTTTGGCGGCTCAAGTTTTCGAGATGGTCAATCAGGCTGTTTTTATAGATTACCTTACCAGAGCAGAACCTTTACCTCATCTTATATTAATGGTTTTTTACCCATTATTAATGCTAAAATTACTGACCATTCTATTACAACAGGTATAACAGGAAACATGAATGGCTGGAAAACAGATTTTAGTATAGTTAATGGCTACAATCAATTTCTATTTTTATTAAAGAATACACATAACGCCACTTTACAAACCAAATCACCTGTAAAATTTGATGCCGGTGGTCATAGTTTCCATCAACTGACCAATAATGTTGATATTTCAAAATACTTTGAACTCACCGATATTAATGGTTTAAATATTGCTTTCGGTGGTGAGTTTAGATATGAGAACTATAAAATCATTCCAGGTTCAGAAATGTCTTTTGGCGTTTACGACCGTAATGGAGGTTTGGTCAATAAGTCAACACCAGATGATTTATTGGTTACTGATTTTTTTGGACGTAGCCGTCCATCTGGCTGTCAATGTTTTCCTGGGTTTATGGCTGATAATCAAGTAAACGCAGACAGAACAAGCATTTCTGGCTATGCGGATGTAGAATTTGATATTAGTGATGATTGGAGAATAGAAACGGCTGCAAGATTTGAAAATTACTCTGATTTTGGTTCAAATTTCAGCTATAAAATCTCTACTAGCTATCTGTTAAATCCATTTCTTGCTATTCGTAGTGTAGCCAGTACAGGTTTTCGTGCGCCATCGTTACATCAAATTCATTATAGCAGAACTGGGACCATTTTTGAAACTAAAAATGGAATGACTTCGGCTCATGAAGTTGGTGTTTACTCTAATCAATCCAGAGCAGCGGCGCTATTAGGGATTCCAACGCTTAAACAAGAAAGTTCTAGAAATTACAGCATGGGTGTAGCAGGTAAATTGTCCGATTATAATTTAAAATTTACCGTTGATGCCTATCTAATTCATATAAAAGATAGAATTGTATTAACAGGTCAATTCAGTCCAAAGGATGATGCTGACTTGCTGAATATTTTTGAACAAGTTCAGGCAAACCGTGCGGCATTTTTTGCAAATGCAATCGATACTCGCTCTGGCGGTTTAGATATTGTTATCACTCAAAACATTAATATTAAAGAAAGTGTATTGTCTACTAATTTTGCTGCGACCGTTTCACAGACTCGACAAGTTGGTGAAATTAATGCTTCTGAATTGCTCGAAAGCAAAGGTTTAGTAGATGTATATTTTGATGAAACAAGTCGAATTTATTTAGAAGAAGCCGTTCCTAGAACTAAGGTAACTTTAAGCAATACTTGGTCATTGAACAAGTTCACCGCCTATATTCGCAATACTTATTTTGGTTCTACGACAGAACCTACTAATATTTCAACACTCGACCCAGCTATTCATACGACCTACTCTGGAAAGATTTTAACAGATGTTAGCGTAAGTTATCTAATCAAGCATACTTTTCAGATTGTCTTCGGTTCAAATAACCTATTCGATATATATCCCGATAAAGCGCATCAGATATTTCAATCTGATGGAAGATTTCCATATTCAAGGCGTTCTCCTCAGTTTTCATACGGAGGTCGTCA
>CAZMEH010000712.1:0-7773 GCA_964564885.1 uncultured Saprospiraceae bacterium
AACGCTCAATGACCTTTTCTATTTACACCGTCAACCAAAATCATCTGACAACGAAGTGTTCTGACTTCTCGCAGCGATACCGATAATAATCGGTAGGTCTAACATCTAATTCTACTTAGCCAATCCAACCACAAACTTACTCAAACGGTAGAATAACCAATACATCACTGGCACTACAATCAAAGTCAAGAAAGTCGCAAAAACTAAACCGTTGATAACGGTCCATGACATCGGGCCCCAAAATGCTACATTATCACCACCGATGAAAATCTGTGGGTCAAAGTCAGAAATTAGTGTTCCGAAGTTGATGTTGAAACCAACTGCTAATGGAATCAAACCAAGAACCGTTGTAATTGCCGTCAACAATACTGGACGCAAACGAGTTTTACCCGCTTGTACAATCGCTTCTTTTACATCATTATTAGAAAGACTTTCGCCTCTTTCTAATCCTAGATTAGCCCGTTTAGTTTCTCGTAAGAAATTGATGTAATCGACCAATACAATCGCATTGTTCACTACAATTCCAGCGAGCGAGATAATACCGATACCAGTCATAATGATAACAAAATCCATTCTTGTAATCACCAATCCTAAAAATACACCAATGGTACTAAAGACAATTGAAAGGATGATAATAAACGGGTATAATATTGAATTAAACTGCGCTACTAAGATTAAGAAAATCATTAAAAAGGCAATTCCAAAGGCTGCTTGTAAGAAAGCCGCAGCTTCTGCTTGCTCTTCTTGTTCTCCTGTAAATTTATAATAATAACCTTCTGGCATATCGTAATCAGCCAAAACATCTTCTAATTCTGCTATCAATTCCGTTGGATTATAACCATCGAGTACGTTTGAGTAAATCGCAATCGAACGGTCTAAATCTGTTCTTTTGATAGAATTGTAAGTGGTTGAATACCTTACATCAGCTACCGCAGAAATCGGAACTTGTGAAATTTGCCCATTCCCAGGATTACGGAAAGTAATACGCTGATTAAGCAATGCACCAACATTATTACGGTATTTCTCGTCCAAACGAATTTGAATAGGATATTCTTCCTTACCAACTTTCATTTTAGTTGTTTCCTTACCGAAAACAGCCGTACGAACTGCCATACCGATGGCATAAGTAGATAAACCGTAACGACGTGCCGCTTCTCTGTCAATGTCAATAATCAACTCAGGCTTACCAAGTCTTACATCCAATTGTAATTCTTCAACACCTTCAACATTAGCAGCATTCATCGTTTTGAAAATGTCTTGCGACAATTCTGCTAACTTATCAATGTCTTCACCTGTGATTTCAAGATTAATCGGTTTACCAGTCGGCGGGCCACTTGCATCTTGGTCAACTACGATATTCACACCAGGGAAACCACCTTGCAAATCCTTTCGGATTTTGTCCATGATTTCAGCGGTATTAATACCTTCTCGTTTTTCAGAAACAACAAAAGAAACCGTAATACGTGCTTTGTTTGGCGTATTTCCAGGTTCTGCTGGCATCGACGGGTCAGCCGTTCCTTCTCCAACTTGCGTCAAAACAGCATCAACTGCTACTCTATACGGTTCAATGGTGTTTGAGATTCTATCTTCAATCTTCAACGCCATTTTATTCGTAACGGCGATGTCTGTACCAATAGGTAATTCAACAAAAACATTCACATATTTCGGTGGTGTTTTTGGAAATAGAACCGTCTGAGGCGGAAAGACTGCTAATAATATAAATGCTAAAAATAACAAGCCAATTGTTCCTACAAAGATGACCGCAGGTGTATAACCTTTCAATGCAAAACTGATAAATTTATCATATATTCTTTCTAACCAAGGCAAGAAAGAATTTTGGAATGCAAAGGTTGCTGGTCGTAAAGCAACTGCATTTACCAATGTAATCCCGATTGAAATTAATCCCACATTTCTTGCAGATGTCCAACCAAATATAAAACCCATAACTACAATAAGAACAAAAGAAGCAGCCCAAATCATAATTTTACGCCAGCGTCTTCTACGTCCTTCTTGACTATCAACTTGCTCATCGACTTTCATCATCGTAGCCGTAAACACTGGATTGATTACCAATGCGACAAAAAGTGATGATAATAAAACGATGATTAGCGTAATCGGTAAGTAAAACATAAAGCTACCAATCATTCCATCCCAGAATGCTAATGGTGCAAATGCGGCAAGTGTTGTTGCAGTTGATACAATAATCGCAACGGCAACTTCTCCACCACCTTTTTTGGCGGCTTCCCAACCGGAATAGCCTTCTTGCATATATCGATATATGTTTTCGACTATCACAATTCCGTTATCGACCAGCATTCCGAGTGCGAGTATGAGCGAGAATAATACCATTAGATTCAGCGTGACGCCAAGCAAATTTAGTATCAAAATACCCATTAGCATAGACAATGGAATCGCTAAACCAACAAACATCGCATTACGTGCGCCTAGGAAAAACATTAATACCAAAACAACTAAAATGACACCTGAGATGATACTGTTTTCCAGTTCACTCACTTGCTTTCTTACGTCAATAGATTGGTCATTGAAATAAGAAATACTTAGTTCTGCGGGTAATTTACTCTTTTTAGCTTCTTCTACAATTGCCCTTACATCGTCAATCGCATTCAATAGGTTTTCTCCTTTTTTCTTGACCACATCTAGGGCAACAACAGGCAAACCATCAGAACGTGCATACGATGAAGCTTCTTCAAAACCAAGCGTTACTTTTGCAATATCTCGCAAGTAAACAGGGTTTTGATTTTCACTTTTAACAACAATATTTGCAATCTCGTTCGTATTCCTGAACTCACCAATGACACGAATTGCTCTTTTAAAGCCATTCGCTTTTAGCTCGCCTCCCGATACGTTTAAGTTTTCAGATTGAATAGCATTTGAAATATCATCAAACGAAACCTGACGTGCTTCCATTGCGATTGGGTCAACGTTAATTTTGACCTCACGGTCTAACGCACCTTTGATTTCTACTTTAGAAACTTCGCTAACGAGTTTGATTTTATCTTGCAAATATTCAGCATAGCCACGCAATTCATCAACGGTATATTCACCAGACAAATTCACGGTAACTACTGGAATCTCCGATAAATTAACATCAAAAACACTCGGGTCAGCAGGCAAATCGCTTGGCAATACACTCTTCACCAAATCAACAGCGTCTTTCACGTCGGCTAATGCCTGCGGAATTTTTACGTCTGTTCCAAATTCTACAATAATCGTAGAATAACCTTGAATGTTCGTTGACTTGATTTCCTTGACACCATCAACTGATTGAATTTCTTCTTCTAATGGTTTAGTCACTAGATTTTCAACATCAGCCGCAGACGTACCAGGATAAGGCGTTCCCACATAAATGGTCGGGATGACCAATTCTGGGAATAATTCCTTGGGCATAGAAGTATAACTTTGCCATCCAAACATGATGATAATCAGCGTCAATATAAAAACACTGGTACTATTATCAACAGAAAGCGAGGTTAGCCCAAACTCCCGAAATATATTTTTATTTTTCTTATTTTCCATTTTCTTTTGTTTGAGAAGTCAGAGGTGAGACCGTTTGCTTCGCTCACTGAGAGAAGTCAGACACTAATAATATGTTTTGTCTGAGTCTGACTTCTGACAATGAGCGAAGCGAATGATCTGTCTTCTGACCTCTTCTTTATTCCGCAACTTTAATCGCTTCGTTTTCTACTAAACCTCTTGCACCCTTTACAATGATTGTTTCAGTACCTGTTAAGCCAGATTTGATTTCTGTTTCGCCTTCGTAAGTTTCGCCCAATTCAACAAAAATCTTCTTAGCTATATCGCTTTCGTCGCCTTTTACTTTTACAAAAACATAGCTTTTTCCGCTTACTTCTTGCTGAATTAAATTGTCTGTTAAAACGATCGCATTCGTTGCCGTATAATCTTTGACCATGATAGAAGTCAATAGATTTGGAATCAATTTCTTACCAGCGTTAGACAATTTGATTTCCACTTTGAAAGTACGGTTGTTCGGGTTTACCGCAGTACCAATCAAAGTAATTTGACCAGAGCGTTCTTCGCCCAAAGCAGGAATTTTGATTTTAACCGTTTCGCCTTTACGAATAGAAGTCAAGTAAATTTCTGGAACATCAGAAACGATTTTGATTTCTCCTAAGTTCAAAATATCAAACAAAGGCATTCCTGGAGCTATTACTTCACCATTATCCGTAAAAGTCATATTTACCATACCCGAAGCAGGCGAGTAAACATTTGCTTTTGTTAATTGGAAAGAAACCGTTTCGATAGATTTCTCTAATGCTTCCACATTATTTTTAGTTTGTAAAAACTGAATCTCAGAACCAATATTCTGATCCCAAAGGCTTTTTTGACGAGTAAAAACATCTCTAGCTAAAGACAAACGAGTTTGTAATTCAGCGATTTGCTTATTCACACCTTCCATATCTACCTTAGCAATCAATTGACCTTTTTTGACATAATCACCTTCACTTAGGTTAAACATAGTCAAACGACCGCCCGTTTCACTACTCACTTTAACCGTAGTTTCAGCTTGAACCGAACCTTGAATTTCGATGTAACGAGTGAATGTTTTACGAGAAAGTGCACTTGTTGTAACCAAAGCACGCATATCTCTTTTGACTGTTGTGTCCGCTTCATCAATCTTTGCGGCTAACGCTTCCATTTCAGATTTAAGCGTTTTCATTACGGTACGCTTTTCTTGCATTTCAGCTTTCATAGAAGCTAAATCTTGAACTTCCTCTTCTCCACCGCCACAGGCTGCTAAGAATATGACTACGAATAGTAATCCTAATAATTTTTTCATCTTTATAAATTGTTAATCTGTCTCCGACAGATAATTGTTCTAATTGTTGAATTGCTAAAATTGACACGATAGAACATCATAGCAATTCCAACAATTTTAACAATCATTATTTTTTATTTACCAAGTGCCAATTCAAAATCGGCTTTTGCTTTCAGATAATCGTATAATGCTTGCGCATAACCACTTTGAGCAGCGTATAAATCACCTTCCGCTTGAATCACTTCAAAGCTAGTTCCTACACCTTCTTTGAATTTCGTTTTAACGGTTTGGTGAATTTTTTCAGCCAAAGTTAGATTCGATTTGATGCGCTCTAATCGGTCATAAGTATTTTTGAAGTTAGTACGAGCCATTTCAACTTGAAATTGCAAACCACGTTCTGTATCTTCTTTTTGAATAATTGCTTTTTCTTTTGCTACTTGCGCTCTTTCAATTCGAGAACGAATGGCAAAACCATCAAAAATTGGTGCAGTCACTTGAAAACCCATCACAACAGTCGGGAAGGTGAATAAGTTATCTAATTCATTACCTGTTACTGTTTGTTCGTAGTTAGCGAAAAGCGAAACGGTTGGCAAATATGCTTTTTCATTTCTTCTAATATCAACATCTCTCAACTCAATATTCTTATCAAGTACAGCCATTTCTGGACGATTGTTAATGTCCAAGCTTTCTGTCATTTTTGAAGTAAATTCATTGGCAAGCAACAAATCAATATTATCAGCAATTTCAATATCATCTTCCAAAGGATAAGTCATCGCATACTTCAAAGCATCTTTCAATAGCTTTTCTTGACCTTTGAAACTTTCCAATTCGTTTTCTAAGTTTTGCAAAGTCAATTGTAAACGGTCAACGTCCAATTGTTCCGCAAAACCAGCTTTGTAGGTTTCTTTTGTTTCAAACAATAATTGATTTAGATTTTTAATATTATTATCTAAAGTCTTTTTTGTGAAATCGTAAATCAATGTATTAATATACGCTTGCGTTACACTTTCCTTAATTTGGCGTTTGACTTGTGAAACCTGCAATTCTGTCAAGTCTTTATACAAGGCACTCGCTTCTTTAGCTACGATATAAGAACCGTCAAAAGCTAGCCAACTCGCAGACAAAGCACCTGTCAGATTATTTCTAGTACCAAATTGAACTTTTTGAAATGTTCCTGGAGCACCTCCGAAAAAGTCAGCAGGAATTAGCGAAGTAGGCAATACTGCAAAAAAATTGTAACCTATACTTGCGTTTAATTGTGGCAAACCAGAAGCTAGTAATTCTTTAGTTTGAGCAGCGGCGTCCATAATATCCCATTCAGCTAACTGAATGCGTCTATCGTGTTCGATTGCATAACTGACCGCTTCTTGAAGGCTAAAAGTCTTCGCCTGCGAAAACGCCATCACTATGCTAAAACACATGGTTAATGTTAATAATGATTTTTTCATATCTCATTTTATTGGAAGAAAAGATGATTGTTTTATTGTTGAATTGTTTCGCTCCTGCGTCGCTTATTGTTACTATTCTTAGCGCACTAATATTGGCAACAGTTTCAATTCCTCTCGTGAGGCTTGACCGAACAATCATAGCAATCAAACAATTCTTCTTATTCCATTTTTTGATTTTTATAAAATTCTTCTAAGACATCATGCCCTTTGTCAGAAACAATGGCATGTAAATGATACCTCACCATCTCCCGATGCAAATCCGTTCTTATATATTTATCTATAGGGAAAAGATTGGTATCTAAAATAAGGTGTGATGTTCCTCCGTAGAGTTTAGCCACTATATCAATGTTCATATCATCCCGATACAAACCTTCTTTAATACCTACTTTTAAGTTATCTTTTATTAGATTGAAAACATATTTTTCATGCAGAGAACGCATCAAATTCCAATGTTCTATATAGTATTTTTGTAGATCGTAAATTGTGGAAGGATTGATAGATTGAAGAAGGTTTTTGACATGTCGGCTGATAAGTATGACTTCTTCAATTGCATGACTAGCTTGATCTTTACATGCTATAAGCGCACATTTTTCTTCTTCATTTTGTAGCACCAATACCTTGTTCAATAAGTCTGACTTATTATCAACATACTGATAAAGTGTCTTTTTTGAAATACCGTTTGCACGTGAAATATCATCCATTGTGACACTTTTGATGCCATAAGTCATGAACATTTCATTCGCTTTTTTTAATATTTTATTTTCTACTTCCATATAACTATTTCCTATTTAGGTGGAAACTATAAATGCGAAATTATGACGAATAAACGATGGAAACAAAAAATAGTTTAAAAGTTTCCTGCGTTTTTGACGTAATTTAACTTTACGGTTACAAACGTTTGCATTTTGTCTATGAACGACTTTTTTATTTGGTGATATTTCGTTCTATTACCTTGTGTTATGGTGCGATTTTTGCAGATATTAGTTTAAATAGATAGAGAAAGTGTTTGAAATTTTCAAACCATTATAAATGAAAAACATAATATCCAACAAAAAACATTTGTATTTCATTTGTTTTTTTCTATTTCTATTCCTAGTATCTAATGGACTATTAGCGCAGACGCTTTCGGAAAAACTCGGAGGTGTTGCTACTGATTTTGTGATTACTTCAGGAGAAGATACGCTTGATATTGATAAGCAAATCATTATTAAAAGAGCCAAATACAAAGCAAAAAAAGATTATAATACATACGAGACTTACGAAGGCGGTTATGGTGGTTACGGTTATGGTTTCGGCTATGGTTATCAATCTTTTCATTTAGAATTTATCTCAAAACAGCAAGTAGGTAAAACTAATATTTTCAATGGAAATAGAACGCCAACATGGTATTGTACCTTTCATTACTACGATAAGAACGGAAAGCAAACTCTCGAAATGTTTGTACCTGGATCTATGTTAAAACAAGGATTTAACGAACAGTCGGTTACTTCTTATATTTATAGTTTAAATCTGGTAAACGTACCAATT
>CAZMEH010000713.1:0-2475 GCA_964564885.1 uncultured Saprospiraceae bacterium
ACCAACTCTGAAAGAGTTGAACAATATTTACGCTCCTTACTGTAGAACTCTTTCAGAGTTCGTTAATCCCTATTTTTTGACCACGGGTTCACAACCGTGGCTACTCACATTTGTAGATACCTAACACATTAAAACTCTAGCTTGCAACAGCGGATTCTAAACGTCTAGTTGCCAATACCTTTTTGTATTGTCTTGGCATTACTTTTACAAATTGCTGTTGCACTTCTTGCCAATTCGTTAACATCTCCGTAGCTCTATCACTATTTGTATATTCACGCTGATTGACGAGTAGCTTGTAAACGGTATTTAAATCAGCCTCTTCCAATGGGTCAAGGTCAACCATTTCCATATTACAACGACTTTCAAAGTCTTTGTTTTCATCGAAAATATAAGCAACACCGCCGCTCATTCCTGCTGCGAAGTTTTTACCCGTTTGACCTAAAATCAAGACTAAACCGCCAGTCATATATTCACAACCATGGTCGCCAATTCCTTCAATAACAGCCGTTGCGCCAGAATTACGCACTGCAAAACGCTCGCCCGCCATTCCTTTGACATAGATTTCGCCCGAAGTTGCACCATATAAGGCAACGTTTCCGATAATGATATTTTCACTAGCATTAAACGTTGAACTCGCATCAGGATAAACAACCATTGTTGAACCAGAAAGTCCTTTTCCGAAGTAATCATTTGATTCTCCTTCTAATTCAAAATGAATACCTTTTGCACTAAATGCACCGAAACTCTGACCAGCCGAACCTTTAAATTTATAATGAATCGTTCCTTCTGGCAAACCTTCTGCGTGGTAACGTTTAGATATTTCGTTAGAAAGCATTGTACCAACCGCACGGTCAATATTTTTAATCTTAAATTCTGCTTTGACTGGCGTTTGATTATCTAATGCAGGACGAGCCTTTTCGATTAATTTCCAATCTAACACTTCATCTAAACCGTGGTCTTGCTCCACGTTTTTGTATTGAATAGAATCTTCGTCGGCAGGTTCTTTGTATAGAATCGGACTAAGGTCTAATTTTTTGTATTTCCAATATTCTAAATTCTTGTTAACACGTAACATTTCTACTTTTCCAACCATTTCGTTAACGGTACGGAAACCAAGTTGAGCCATGTGTTCCCGTAAATCTTGTGCTAAAAATCGGAAAAAATTAATCACATAATCCACTTCGCCAGCAAATCGTTTTCTCAATTCTGGGTCTTGAGTTGCGATACCAACAGGACAAGTATTGACGTGACATTTTCGCATCATAATACAACCTTGAACGACCAAAGCAGCCGTTGCAACGCCCCATTCTTCTGCACCCAATAAAGTCGCAATAGCGACATCTCGACCCGTTCGGATTTGTCCGTCGGTTTGTAAAACCACTCGGTCACGGAGTTTGTTTTTAACTAAAGTCTGATGACTTTCCGCCAATCCTAATTCCCATGGCAAACCAGCGTGACGAATAGAACTCCACGGCGAAGCACCCGAACCGCCATCGTTTCCAGAAATCAAAATTGCATCCGCATGTGCTTTTGCAACACCAGAAGCGATAATTCCTACACCAGCTTTTGAAACCAATTTGACATTGATACGAGCCGTACGATTCGCATTTTTTAAATCAAAAATCAATTGTGCTAAGTCTTCAATCGAATAAATATCGTGGTGCGGAGGTGGAGAAATCAAGCCTACGCCTGGTGTCGAATGACGAACTTTAGCAATCCAGTCATTGACTTTATGTCCTGGTAATTGTCCGCCTTCACCTGGTTTTGCACCTTGTGCCATTTTGATTTGAAGCTCATCCGCATTCGTTAAGTAATGGCTAGTTACGCCAAAACGACCTGATGCGATTTGCTTGATAGCCGAACGTTCGCTATCTCCATTTTCTTTTGTCTTGAAGCGAATCGGGTCTTCACCACCTTCGCCACTATTACTTTTTCCGCCAATTCTATTCATCGCTTTTGCAAGCGTAGAATGTGCTTCATGCGAAAGAGAACCGAAAGACATAGCGCCTGTTGCAAAGCGTTTCATAATCTTTTCGACGGGTTCTACTTGTTCAATTGGAATAGATTTTCCTTTACGAAATTGGAATAAACCTCTTAATGTACAAGCTTTTTCCACTTGATCATTAACTAGATTTGCATATTTTTTATATAACTTATAATCACCTGTTCTTGTCGAATATTGTAAATAATGAATCGTTTTGGGATTGAAAACATGTTTTTCCCCTCGCTGTTTCCATTGGTAAACGCCACCGACTTCTAATTTTGGACTTAGTAACTCTTTGTCTGGAAAAGCTACTTTATGACGAACCAAAACTTCTAGGGCAATGCCATCAAAGCCAATTCCTTCAATTCTTGAAACTGCACCTTTAAAGCATTTATCAACTACCTTATTACTCAATCCTAGTATTTCAAATATTTGTGCGCCTTGATAAGCTTGCAACATCGAAATACCAATTTTTGACATAATTTTTAATA
>CAZMEH010000714.1:0-5257 GCA_964564885.1 uncultured Saprospiraceae bacterium
ATTCTTATTATATTTGATGAATGAGGAATTTGTAAGAATAATTTACGGTTTGCATGTTTCTTAGCATTACACATAAAGTAATCATGATCCTTTATTATATTGACAATTTTAGACTTGTCTGTTACAAGTAGGTTACAATTATCTTCTAATCAAATAGTTACAAAACCTATTGTCAAAATAAATACCTTAACCTAACTTACTACAATTGCCATTATTATTTTTCATAAGTGAGAAGTAACAAAAAAAGGTGTAGAGAAAAACCTATAGAAAATGATCACGCACTTAGATCCGAGCTTTGTAAAGTTCAAGTTTAAAGAACTACGAACCTATTCATCTACTGAATGGTTGGCGGATAATAAGAAAAAATATCGTCAAGTATTTGATCGGTACGCCATTTCATATGTCTATGCTGAGCTTTCATTTCATAATAAATTATACGATATAGACGATTGGGATGTCAATGTAACACTCAAATGTTTTTCTTTGAAAAAAGGAAGAAAAGAGCTTTGTTCTTTGGATTTTCAGCGTAGGATTAGCAAATACGATAATGTTGTTTTCGTTCGAGAAGGCTGGGGCAACAAGAAACAAGGTAGCTTTTGGAAAAAAGGTGCTTACTATTGGGAGGCGTGGATTGAAGGTCAAAAAGTAGCGACAAAATATTTCTATATAGAAGATGCTGGCAGTATCAATGGAGAAGAATTAGACTTAGACTTAGATTTAGATTTAGATACGCACTTACTAGAAGGTCAAAATAATTACTTGCGAGTTCGTGCGATTAAATTGTACGAAGGAACCTATGATGATGTTCCGATTCCTGAAAGGGTTTATTATCGAGTATTTGGTAATGAAGAAACTCGATATATTTATGTAGAAATTGCTTTAAACAATTTACTAGTAGGACAAAGTTGGCAATGCGAATTATTTGTCAAGTTTTATAATAATGCTAGAGAACTCAAAGGTCAAGTCATTCGATTGCATCGAGTAGAAAAGCAAGATGAATTAATACAAATCACCGCAGGCTGGGGCAGTAATGTGAAAGGCTGTTGGCGGGAGGATCAATATACAGCAGAGATTATCTTCATGGACGAAGTACTGGCTATTGTGCCATTTGAAGTCGGAGAAGAGAATGAAGAAGGTAAATTGGGCATCATGCTACCAAATCAGCAAACACAAGTTTTGTTGAATTACGATGATGATCCAGGTGAAACCTTTGAACATGTCATGGAAGAATTAGACGCCATGATTGGTTTAGAAAATATCAAAAAAGAAGTGCGTAATCATGCACAATATATACAGTTTCTACAACTTCGCCGCTTAAAAGGATTTAGTGAAAACGAAGAAATTAATATTCATTCTGTCTTTATTGGTAATCCTGGAACAGGAAAAACAACCGTTGCAGGAATGATGGGTAAGTTATACCATAAAATGGGTTTGCTGACCAAAGGACACGTTCACGAAGTGGATCGAGTTGACTTGATTGGTGAATACATTGGTCAAACTGCGCCAAAGGTTAAAGAAGCGATTGAGAAAGCAAGAGGTGGTGTCTTATTCATTGATGAAGCCTATTCGTTGGCTAGAACGAATGATGATAGTAAGGACTTTGGTCGAGAAGTCATTGAGATTTTGGTCAAAGAAATGTCTAATGGTGAGGGTGATATGGCGGTAATCGTTGCTGGTTATCCAAAGGAAATGAAGCATTTCTTAGATTCAAACCCAGGTTTGAAATCTCGTTTTAAATTGCATTTTGAATTTGCCGATTATTTACCACAGGAACTAGCAAGGATTGGTCATTTTGCTGCTAAAGTAAAAAATGTCAATTTAGAAGATGACGCTAGGGCTTTGATAGACGAATATATTACAGAGGCTTATCGTAATCGAGATAGAAGTTTTGGTAATGCTCGTTTTGTTCATGACATCATCGAACAAGCAAAAATCAATCTTGCGCTTCGAGTAATGGCTGCGGACAATCCGTATTTATTGACCGATGAAGAATTGTCGATTGTCTCATTAGAAGATGTGGAGAAGATTGATTTGAAATTAGAAAAATCGCTGCCAAGAATTCCTATTGATAATAAATTATTAGACGAAGCTATTTATGAGTTGAACCATATGATTGGTATGGACAATGTCAAAAAGCAAATCGGTGAATTGGTGCAATTGGTGCGTTTCTATCGTGAAACGAGTCGGGATGTGTTGAACAAATTCTTTTTACATACTGTTTTCATTGGTAATCCTGGAACAGGAAAAACGACGGTTGCCCGTATTTTAACGAAAATCTATAAAGCGCTCGGTGTGCTGGAACGTGGTCACATGGTGGAAACTGATCGTCAAGGTTTGGTTGCTGGTCATGTTGGTCAAACGGCTATCAAGACCGCAGAAAAAGTGGACGAAGCAAATGGCGGTGTTTTGTTTATTGATGAAGCTTATGCGTTGACACAAGGCGGAACGGACTTTGGAAATGAGGCGATTCAAACGTTATTAAAACGTATGGAAGACCGCAGAGGACAGTTTTTTGTATTCGTAGCAGGTTATCCTGACAATATGGATACCTTCTTGAAAACAAATCCTGGCTTGCGTTCTCGTTTTGATAAAATCTTAAAATTTGAAGATTATACGCCTAGCGAATTAACAGATATTGCTTTCCAAATGCTTCACGATGAAAGCTTAATGCCAACAGAAGAAGCAAGCGAATATTTAAGAACTTACTTGAAGTTCCAATATGACTTTAGAGATAAATTCTTTGGAAATGCAAGAACGGTTAGAAATATCGTTAGAGAAGCGGTGAAGAATCAAAACTTACGTTTGTCTTCATTGAAGCCAGAAGTGCGTACAAGAGAGATGATTAAAATTTTGAGTATCGATGATTTGAGTACTTTCAAAATGAATAAAAACGAAGATGAGTTCTTCAATAAACAAACGATCGGTTTTAAAGGTCTTTCGCAAGGAGCGAAGTAGTTTTAATTAGGAATTAGGAATTGAAAAGAGATGTAGTGATAGGTTATCATTACATCTCTTTTGTGATTAAAAATGACTCTCTTTGAATAATCCTAATCCATTTCTAGCAATTTATTATTTTCAATAATAATTACCATTTTCATCCAATTGTATTAATATCATTTTAGTAGTATTTATAAAATCATGTGTTCCGATGATAGCATAACCTTCACCACCAACTCTTTGAATAACATTTCCTATATTATTCCTGTCATGAGATCCGAAGCTGCTGATATTATTAAAAACATTAAAGTCTTCCCAAACATTGCCCCATTCAGGAGCAGATAATGAAGCACCGTTAAGACTTCTTTTATCTACTATCATAGCAAAACTCCCGTCTCTTATTCCTGTAATAATGTAATTATTTCCAATTTTATTAATAGAAGCCGATTTTGTTTCATCTATAATTTCTAATGTAAGCACATCATAGCTAACTTCGTCTATAGCATGAACTAATCCTAGAATCTCTGTACTCTGTGCATTAACTCTATCAGTAGTATTGTTCCCATTAGATAATTCAATTATATTTACATGTACCATGTTATTATTTCTATATAATACAATGGCTTTATTATTAGCTAAATCCAATTCAAAGTCTAATAAAGTCTTAAAAGTATTGCTTAAACTATCATTATAGATTGTGCTAATAAGTTCTCCATCATACTTATATTTGATAATAAAATAACCTTTACCGTATTCTCCCGAAAAATCTCCTTCAGTCAAAGTACCAGCTACATAAAAATGCTCATCCTGACCTTTTCTAATAGATTGTGCTTTTATATTATAAGCTGAGAATACGTTATTATCATACCTACTAAATTCGCTACTAACAACTTCTTTGCCAAATAAGGCCTGTTTCATAGTTAGTATATAAGTCAACAAACTATACTTTCCATCTACGTCTTCTGAGCTACTAGTTATAATTATTTTATCTCCATCAATTAAGAAATCTGCGCTTTTTTCTTCATAAGTAGTTCCAAAAATATCATTATAATTGTCTAAATAAATTTCAGCATTACCACTTATTTTACTTAAATCACTTAGGTTTAAAATAGAAATAAAAGGCACTACTCTATTAACATATCTATCATATCTATCTCCTAGTATATAAATAAAATCGCCTTGCACCTTTACTTTGTTTGGCTTATTATCCAAATTATGATCTCCCGTTTGTTTACTTAACAGAAAATTGCCTGAGCTATCTGTTTTTACAATAAAATAATCTTTTTCGATTCCATTATCGGTACTTCCTAACAATATGTAACCACTTTCTATTGAATTTTCATAGCTCGCTATATGAACGCCTTCCGTTACTCCATAACCTGGACTATAAGCTAAAAACCCTTTATTTTCTTGTACAGCAGGCTCCTCACAGTTCTGAAAACATATCAAAAAAACAATACCTGAAATATATAATGGTATTAGTTTTAAGAGATAAAACAATTTCTTCGCACTCATAATTAATTGTGTTTTGGTTTTTTAAAACTCAAACTGAAACCTTTTTCCTTCTTCAATAACTCGATATATTGTGTGTGAATACCCAAGAGTCATTTGAGAATACCTTAATTCTATTACATCATCCATATATCCTAGACCAAAAATCAATTCTCTTCTAATATCAATTTGTTCTATTGGTTTAGGATTATTAATTTGTTCATAGTTAACAGGCTTTTGGAAAGTTGCAAACTTAAAGCTAAGGTCAATAAAGTTTCTTTTTAGTCCTTTTTTGGGTCTATATTTAAACCCGAAGCCCCAGAATCTACTACTATTATGTATTGAGCGTAAATTTTTCGTTTTCAACTTTTCATTTCGAGTTAAATAATTATCCATAGATTCTGTCGTTTTTGCCTCATCCTTAATAGCTTCTATCAAATCAAAATCGCCTCTTGTCGCACTAGTAAAACGAGAGGTAATCAGCCAATTTTTATCTAAACCCATAAAAACATTAAAACCCAAACTTTTTTTGCCATAATTATACTTAACCATGCCTGAAAAATTATTCCATAATTGAGTTTCAGATATAGATACTACTTCATTAAATCCTGTATTTCCATTTCCATTTCCATTTCCATTTCCATTTCCATTTCCATTTCTAATGTATATTTTTTCAATTGTAAATTTGTTTTGATTAATGCCATAACCACCTGATACTTCCCAATGCTCTGTTGGAAAAAAACTACCTCTAATCCCTGCTCCAAGCGAGTTTTGAGCTATATAATTTATAGCTAAGTTTTTAAATTCTCTAGAATTATTATAACCTGTC
>CAZMEH010000715.1:0-4036 GCA_964564885.1 uncultured Saprospiraceae bacterium
ATCTTTGACCATGAAATCCAATTTTGGCCCATAGAAAGCCGCTTCGCCGTATGCTGTAACAGTTTTCAAACCAGTTTCTTTGGTTGCTTCGATAATCGCACTTTCCGCCTTTTCCCAATCTTCATCCGAACCAATGTATTTATCATTATCATTCGGATCACGCAAAGAAATCTGCGCTGTGAAGTCAGTAAAGCCCATTTTAGAAATAACGAGTTGTGTCAAATCTAAAACATCCAAGAACTCGTCTTTCAACTGTTCAACAGTACAGAAAATATGCGCATCATCTTGCGTAAAACCACGAACACGAGTCAAACCGTGCAATTCACCTGTTTGCTCATAACGATAAACCGTTCCAAATTCCGCCAGCCTAACAGGTAACTCCTTATAAGAGCGAGGCTTGAAATTGAAAATCTCGCAGTGATGCGGGCAGTTCATCGGTTTCAATAAAAACTCCTCGTCCGTCTTCGGTGTTTTGATAGGTTGAAAACTATCTTCACCATATTTTTCGTAGTGACCAGAAGTCACGTATAATTCTTTTTTACCAATATGTGGCGTAATCACAGGCTGATAACCACGCTTGAGTTGTTCCTTTTGTAAAAAATCAGCCAAACGAGAACGCAAAGCTGTTCCTTTTGGTAACCAAAGCGGTAAACCTGCGCCCACTTTCTCAGAGAAAGTAAACAATTCCATTTCCCTACCAATCTTACGGTGATCACGCTTTTTCGCTTCCTCTAGCATGTGCAAGTACTCTTTGAGTTCCTTTGCTTTTGGAAAAGTAACGCCGTAAATACGAGTCATCGTCGGATTCGTTTCCTTGCTTCTCCAATAGACACCGCCCATTTTCATCAACTTCACGGCTTTGATTTTGCTCGTGTTCGGAAGGTGTGGTCCACGACATAAGTCAATGAAATTCCCTTGTTGATAAAAAGTAATCGTTCCGTCTTCCAAGTCTTCCAGCAATTCCAATTTGTATTGGTCGCCTTTCTCCGTGAAATGCTTAATGGCGTCCGCTTTTGAAACCTCCGTTCTTACGAATGAATTTTTCTGACGAGCCAATTCAATCATCTTTTGCTCAATCTTCGGAAAATCCTTTGAACTCAATTCAGTATCGCCCGTATCAATATCGTAGTAAAAACCCGTTTCGATAGCAGGTCCTATTCCGAACTTAACGTTGCCATAAATTGCTTCTAATGCTTCTGCTAAAAGGTGTGCAGAAGAGTGCCAGAACGTCTTTTTTCCGTCGTCTTCTCTCCATGTCAACAAAGCAACGGTTGAGTCTTTTTCGATAGGACGTGAAGAATCCCAAGTTTCGCCATTGACATTAGCGGCTAAGACGTTTCTTGCCAGTCCGCTACTAATGGACTCGGCAATCTGCATGGAAGTTGTTCCAGATTCGTACTGTCGTACACTTCCATCTGGTAAAGTAATGTTAATCATCTGATTAATTAATTTTGGTCACTACCATACGAGAGTAGTGAGTTTTTAATTGTTGTATTACGATACAACTGTTTCTAAAAATGCGAATATAATTATTTGTTAATTAGTGATGAAACATTCTTGCGTTAATTTTTAGTTCCATTTAGTGTTTATATATTATAACATTATTTTTAATGTGTTTAATTTAATATTTCATCTGGACAGGATAGGATAATTTGTCTTCCTTTAATAACTTTTTCTAATGATAGATTAATTAGAAAATCCTTTGATGATAATTGTCCTTTTGCACAAATGTTGTCTTTTATTTTAGAACGATAATTAGACTTGCCAGAATTAGCTTTTATTGTAAAGCAACAATTTTTTGATAATTTTTCAAATCGATATTGACCATTTTTTCTTGTTGTAAAGAATATAATTTCTTCATCACAATCATTCAATAGAACCACTTTAATTCCTGACAAAGGAAGATTATTTTTATTCGTTATTATACCAGAAATATTAAATTCTAAATCACTGTCTGATGAAATTTTGATAGAAGCCTCAACTGGAAATATGCTATCAGAAACAAAGCCTTCAAAAGCGATAGATGCTTGAAGCGTACTTTGAAATGCTGAAAGCAAAATAAAACTACTAATTGCTAAAGTATATAATTGTTTCATGAGAATTGTTTTGTAATTGGTATTTGAAAATTAGAGATACAAAAATCGTGCGTTAATTTTATTAAAAAAAGTAGAATACTATTATTAATCGGAGTATAGGACAAAACGAATTTTTCGTCTGTTCACGCTAATATTAGCCGCTAGTGTTTCTCAAACGGGCAAGATGCCCGTTAATACTTTTAAACTCATTGATAAAATTCAGAGATTGATTGATTATTTTATGGCTATGTGCGAAATATCATGGAACGGCTCAGATTAAGTTATTACATTTGCAGCAAATTACGAGATGCTTTGCCATTTCATTAAGATTTGATGATTATTATTGAAAATAATTGATTAAAATGAAACTTTCATTTCCAAAAGAAAAAATAAAAGTCGTTCTGTTTGAAAATATTCATACAAATGCGGTAGAGACATTTAAAAAAATGGGCTACGCAAATGTTGAAGAATTAGACAAGGCTTTGAGTGAAGATGATTTAATTGAAAAATTGAAAGATGTCCGTATCATCGGTATTCGTTCAAAAACTAAATTGACTAGACGAGTGCTGGAAAGTGCAGAAAAACTACAAGCAGTGGCTTGTTTCTGTATTGGTACGAATCAAGTAGATTTGGAATGCGCTGCTGAAAGAGGTATCGCCGTTTTCAATTCACCATATAGTAATACTCGTTCAGTTGCTGAATTAGTGATTGCAGAAGTTGTGTTTATCATGCGTGGTATTCATGAGAAAAGCGTCAAAGCGCATCAAGGAACTTGGTTGAAAATTGCTAAGAACGCTTTTGAAGTGCGTGGCAAGAAATTAGGAATTATCGGTTATGGTCACATTGGTGCGCAAGTTTCTGTATTAGCAGAAGCAATGGGTATGAAAGTGCTTTATTACGATGTTGTTCCAAAATTGCCAATGGGTAACGCTCAATCGGTTTCTACTATAGAAGAACTGCTTGCAGAGTCGGATATGGTAACACTTCACGTTCCTGGTACGCCAGAAACGAAAGAGATGATTACAGCTCATGAGTTATCATTGATGAAAAAAGGGGCAGGAATTATCAATTTAAGTCGTGGAAACGTGATTGTAATTGATGCGTTGAAAGCCGCTTTGGAAAGTGGACATTTACGAGGTGCAGCGATTGATGTATTTCCACACGAACCAAAACGAAAAGGCGATAAGTTTACTTCTCCGCTTCAAGGTTTGGATAATGTGATTTTGTCTCCGCACATTGGCGGTTCTACCGAAGAAGCACAGGAAAATATCGGAACTGACGCAGCGACAAAGCTGGCGAATTACATGGACACAGGTTCTACAATTAATTCGCATTCTATACCAGAATTGCATTTACCTATTCAAAAAAATACGCATAGAGTTTTGCATATTCATACGAATAAGTCAGGTGTAATGGCTGCTATCAATAAGATTGTTTCTGAAATGAATATTAATATCACGGGACAATATTTGAAAACAAATGAGCAAATTGGCTATGTTGTTTTTGATTTTGATAAAAGTCCAAATTCAGCAGCAGTTTTAGAAGCATTAACAAAAATAGAACACACGATAAAAGCTCGTTTGTTATACTGAACAGCACGACAACCTATTCAATTGATTTTTGGCGGAGAGAAACCAGTTTTCAAGGATTGGGTTTACGAAGAAGTTTTAGAAAGTTTGCTCGTACCGTCGAATTCATTCGATTAGGTCTTGCATACTTCTCAATCACTTATAATGTGCGACACCAAGTCGAATAAATTCGACGGTACAGTTAAAAAAATGACGAAGTTCAATGATAAGTTGGGCTTCGTCATTTTTATTTTATTTTTGTAGGAAATAGGAAAGAACAGGCATCGGACGCTTCCGAAGCTTCATCCGACAGTAAAAAGCAAATTATAATTGAAATGGATAATTGAAAAACGAATACCTCTTCGCATTGTCAATTGTCAATTATCAATTATC
>CAZMEH010000716.1:0-1745 GCA_964564885.1 uncultured Saprospiraceae bacterium
ATAAAAATACGCTGACTATCAATTGTTTACAAAACAAAGCAATACGTAAAAACTTTTGTCCAAGTGCTTAATACACTGTATCAAAAAATTTATTAGGTTTTATCCAATGGGTCATGACCCATTGGACGAAATAGCAACTTAGCTTTTGATACATTTCATGCGAGAAACAATGGAGCAAGCTCGCATTGGATTCTACCGTAAAACTTTTGATACAGTGTATTAACAGGTTGGACGGGAATAGCTAAAACCTGTTAAGTGCCAAGACAAACCTACTTTTTCGATTATCGGTTTGGAATGGACATTTTTCTTCCGTTGTAATTCTCAGAAAGTGTATTTCTAAGTGATAGATATTATTAAAAAAGAATTGGTTTAGCAAAAGTATATTATTCAATTTTGTAACGATTAAGCAGGTAATAAAACCACCTAAATAAGGGCTTTCTTCTAAAAAATGATAATAAAAATTTCCAACAATTTGACGGTGAATTATTTGCAACCTGCTGGCAGCAGGCAAGTTGTAAATCTCCTTAATTAGCCAACTATAAAATATAAAGCGTAGTAACGAATAAAATTATTCATTACTACGCTTTATACTTTGTGCGATTGACGATTTTGAAATGTCAATCTAAAATCATCCATCGAATAATTCTAAAATCACTTATCTCGCCCTCAGTCCGCCATCAATATGCATAGAGTGACCATTGATATAAGAAGCTTTATCGCTCAATAGCCAAAGAACCGTTTCTGCCACTTCCTCTGGCTCACCGATACGTTTCATTGGTATCATTCTTTTGACTTGCTTGTCCAACAGTTCTCTATCAAATCCATCCAAAATTGGCGTTTCTATCCAACTCGGACAAATGGCATTGATACGAACATTATATTTTCCGTATTCTATTGCACCTGATTTTGTCAAACTAACTACACCATGTTTTGACACGCCATAAGGACTCATCATAGGCGTTCCGCCAACACCAGCTAATGAAGCAACATTCACGATACTTCCGCCGCCTGTTGCTAACATCACTTTCAATTCCTCTTGCATACAATACATCACGCCAGTCAAATTAACTGCTATGATTTTATTCCAAACATTCATATCTATTTCATGAATCGGAGCCATATCGCCACCTATTCCTGCATTATTCAATGCTAACTTTACTGGACCAAATGTAGAAACAGCCTCTTTGACCATATTTTTCACTTGTTCTTGCACAGATACGTCACAGTGTATATATTTAGCGGTTCCGCCTGCGGCTTCTATTAATGCGACTGTTTTTTGTCCTTCCGCATCATTTACATCCGAAACAACAACCTTTGCGCCATGTTGTGCGAGCAAAATAGAACAACTTCGTCCGATTCCAGTTCCTCCACCTGTTACTAATGCGCACTTATCTCTAATGGAATTCATTTCTTTATTTTAAAATGGTTGAATAATTTTTATTTTTTATTGGCTAATCAAAATGTAAAATTCTTTAATACTTTTTGCCACTTCGTCCAATGTGATGTTCTGACTTGCTGAAAGGCAATGAGGCATGACCACATTACATGACAGAAGTATTTATTCTGGTAAAAAACGCCAAAAAAGAAATCTAAAATAGCGTTTCTAATTCATTTTATAAAATCTATCTCGGTTCAATATGAATATTATAAACATTACAACTCAAAACCTCATTTTTATCATTAAATTTGCAAATCAAAATATTGAAGTTTTTAAACAACTTCACTAACACCATTTTTATATGAAA
>CAZMEH010000717.1:0-4483 GCA_964564885.1 uncultured Saprospiraceae bacterium
GCGTTCTGACCGCTGACTTCTAAAATGTACAGTAGTATGAAAAATTGTTTACCATGAATAATTTTGAAGAGAAGTACGAACAAGAAATCGTTGGACTTATTGAGGTATTAGAAAATATCTAAAAGGTCGGTGTTGTAATACATCGGAAAAAGGAACAGTATTCTCAAGACAAACGACCTCATGACTTTTTCATTAAACAGTATTTTAATAGAAAGATGAACTGGTGAGAGAACTATGCGTCTTACTTATTTAACTGAATACGGAGGCTGAAATTTTCGATATTCAATTTCAAAATGTTGCCAACGCCATTGCAGCAGATGAAAGTATCAACCAAAATTGGTTAGAATAATTAGAACCATATCGACAAAGAATTAGAATTTTGTTAGGTTCGGATGCACTTCAACCTCAAATTTGACTTTTAGAAAAGAAACAACTATATTCGCAACAATGAATTTCAAACAACTACATACAGCAATAATTATTAGCAATATTATAATTCAAGATATAAACTATCTGTGAAAGTGCTAAACTATTGTTAAAAACAAAAGCCTGAACAGATTGAAAAATTTGTTCAGGCTTTTTATTTGTTGAAATCGTATATTTGCAGCAAAATTTAGAAACAAGACATTACTTATCGCTATATAAGAATTCTTAATTCCTATCCCGATAGTTATCGGGACTTAATTCGTAATTAAAAATGTATAGAACGTACAAAACACTTGACCTGCCTAAGATTGATGAAGAAATCTTAGAATATTGGAAAAAGCACAAGACATTCGAGCAAAGTATCGAAAATCGTAGCGATGCAAAGCCTTACGTATTTTACGAGGGCCCGCCATCAGCGAACGGAAAGCCAGGTATTCACCACGTTTTAGCACGTTCTATTAAAGACATTTTTTGCCGTTTCAATACCATGAAAGGCTTTCGAGTAGAGCGTAAAGGTGGTTGGGATACGCATGGGTTACCTATCGAATTGCAAGTAGAAAAGGAATTAGGAATCTCAAAAGAAGACATTGGAACCAAGATTTCGGTTGATGATTATAATAAAGCATGCCGGGAAACGGTGATGCGTTATAAAGGATTGTGGGATGATATTACCCAAAAAATGGGTTATTGGGTTGATTTAGAAAATCCTTATATCACTTTTGAAAATAACTATATCGAAACGGTTTGGCACTTGTTGAAACGTTTGTACGACAAAGATTTAATCTATAAAGGTTATACGGTTCAGCCATTTTCACCAGCAGCAGGAACAGGTTTGAGTTCGCACGAATTGAATATGCCAGGTGCATATCAAGACGTAACAGACACTTCTGCGGTGGCGCAATTCAAAGTAAAACGTACGGAGAAATCAGCGTTTTTGTTTGATGGTGTTAATGTAGAAACGGAAGGTGATGTATTTTTTGTCGCTTGGACAACTACGCCATGGACACTTCCATCAAATACAGCTTTGGCGGTTGGTAAGAAAATCGACTACATCCGAGTAAAGACTTTCAATCAATATACTAAGTTGCCCATCACGGTAATTTTAGCAAAAGAATTGTTGTCAAAGTGGTTTACACCAAAGCAAGCAAAAATATCTTACGAAGATTTTGATGCGGAAAACAACAAAAAATCTAGTCAAATTCCTTATGTCATCACTGGCGAATATAAAGGAGCGCAATTTGAGTTGTTGGAATATGAGCAATTGTTGAAATATCAGCAGCCAGAAGAAGGCGATGCTTTCAAAGTACTTTTAGGTGATTTCGTTTCGACTTCTGACGGTACAGGTATCGTTCACATTGCGCCAGCATTTGGTGCAGATGATATGTTTCTGGGTAAGAAATACGGCATGGGTGCGATGACTTTGGTGGATAAGCAAGGTAAATTTGTTGATGGCGTTGGTGAATTTTCTGGTCGCTATGTGAAGAATTATAAAGATGACCCGAACTACAAAAACGTCGATGTTGATATTTCTATCAAACTAAAAGAAGACAATAGAGCATTCAATGTTCAAAAATATAAGCATAGTTATCCGCATTGTTGGAGAACGGACAAACCTATTTTGTATTATCCATTAGATAGTTGGTTCATTCGTTCAACGGCTGCGAAAGACCGCATGATTGAGTTGAACAAAACCATCAACTGGAAACCAAAATCAACAGGTGAAGGTCGTTTTGGAAAATGGTTGGAGAATTTACAAGATTGGAATTTATCTCGTTCTCGCTTTTGGGGCATTCCGTTGCCAATCTGGAGAACTAAACATGAAGACCCAGAACAGGTCAAGCAAATTTGCATCGGTTCAATCGCTGAATTAGCTACTGAAATCGGAAAAGCAAACAAAGCATTGGGCAAAAATCAAACTGTTCCTGATGATTTGCACCGTCCGTATATTGACGATGTAGTATTGATTTCGGCAGATGGCGAGCCAATGTATCGTGAACTAGATTTGATTGATGTTTGGTTTGATAGCGGTTCTATGCCTTATGCACAATGGCATTATCCTTTTGAAAATCAAGATAAATTCATGGCGAACTTTCCTGCTGACTTCATCGCAGAAGGTGTTGACCAAACTCGTGGCTGGTTCTTTACATTGCACGCAATTGCAGTGATGGCATTTGATAAGGTTTCGTTTAAAAACGTGGTTTCCAATGGTTTAGTACAAGATAAGAATGGCAAAAAAATGTCAAAATCTCGTGGTAATGCCGTTGACCCATTTGAAACAATAGCGAAGTATGGTGCAGATGCGACTCGCTGGTATATGATTTCAAATGCAAATCCGTGGGATAATTTAAAGTTTGATGAAGGTACTTTGGATGAAGTCCGACGTAAATTCTTTGGTACATTATATAATACCTATTCTTTCTTTGCGCTTTACGCAAATATTGATGGTTTTGCATACAAAGAAGCCGACATTCCGATGGAAGATAGACCAGAAATCGACCGCTGGGTACTGTCATTATTGAATACCTTGACAAAAGAAGTGATTGCGGATTATGCGAATTACGAACCAACATTGGCGACTAGAAAAATCCAAAGTTTCGTAGATGAGCATTTGAGTAACTGGTACGTGCGCTTGTGTCGTCGTCGCTTCTGGAAAGGAGAATACACGACTGACAAAATCGCTGCTTATCAAACATTATACACTTGTTTGGAAACATTGTCGAAGTTAATGGCACCTGTTGCGCCGTTCTTCTCTGACCGTTTGTACCAAGATTTGAATGATGTTTCTGGTAGAGAATCGCATCACTCGATTCACTTGACGGATTTGCCAACAGTGAACGAAGACTTGATTGACAAAACACTAGAAGAACGCATGGGTTACGCTCAGAATGTTTCTTCATTGGTTTTGTCATTGCGCAAAAAAGATGATTTAAGAGTTCGTCAGCCATTGCAAAAAATCTTATTGCCAATCCTTGATGAGACATTTATCATTCAAGTTGACGCAGTGAAAGATTTGATTTTGCAAGAGGTGAACGTTAAAGAAATAGAATATATCACCGATACCTCGGGCATTTTGAAAAAAGGTATCAAACCCAATTTCAAAACTCTAGGTCGAAAGCTCGGTAGAAATATGAAAGCGGGTAAAGCTGCTATCGACGCTTTCGGGCAAGCTGAAATCGCTCAACTCGAAAAGACTAATCTTTATCAACTCGTAGTTGGTGACGATACTTACGATTTGACTTTGGAAGATTTCGTGATTACTTCGGAAGATATCGAAGGTTGGTCAGTTGCCAGCAACAAAGGTTTAACGGTTGCGCTTGATGTCAATCTTAGCGATGCACTCAAGGCGGAAGGTGTTGCTCGTGAGCTTGTCAATCGTATTCAAAATATCCGTAAAGGAAAAGATTTTGAAATAACGGACAAAATCATCGTGACTATCCAAAATCATGAAATGGTTTCGGCTGCGGTGACTGATTACGGCGATTATATCTGTAATGAAGTTTTGGCTAACTCGATTAGTTTGGCTGATGCGGTTGATGGTGAGACGGTGGAATTACTGGATGGTGTTAGTGTGGTGATTGGTGTTGTGAAGGCTTAGATTCCTGCACAGCATTGAGGAGGTCACTCAAAGTGACCTCCTCAATATTTTTTTCTTATTACTATTTATCTTAAAAAACTCCCAATGAAATATGAACCTCAAACAATTTACCATATCTACAATCAAGGTAATAATCGCCAGCCTATCTTTTTTCAAGAAAAAAACTATATTTTCTTTCTAAATAAAATGCGAACGCATTTATTACCACACGTAGAAATTTTATGTTATTGCTTAATGCCTAATCATTTTCATTGGCTGGTTTATACTAAAGAATCGGCTTGCTTGCCAAGTAATGCCGTAAAACCTAGGGCAAAGTATAACGGAGGAATATCAATATTAAAAGAAAATCGAGGAAACCATTTGTCAGACGACTCAAAGTCGTCTGACAAATATCCTGTGGACTATCAACAGAAACTAAGTAGAAGTATTGGCACTTTATTAAGTTCTTATACTAGAGCAATT